>JBDTPE010000085.1:0-8377 GCA_039932875.1 Betaproteobacteria bacterium
GCAATATTTTCATCATGAGCAAGGCGTGGAGCGAAAAGAACAAGGTCGAGAAGCCACAGGACTTCAAGAACAAGGAAGAGACCTACGCCATACGCAATGCGATGGGCACCGGTCCCTACATATTGGTATCACACGAAGCAGACATCAAGACGCTATTGAAGAAGAACCCCAACTGGTGGGGCATCAAGGAAAAGCGCTTTGAAGGCAACGTCGATGAAGTGATCTATACGCCGATCAAAGCAGGCGGTACTCGTGCGGCCGCGCTGCTATCAGGGGAAATTGATTTCATTCTCGACCCGCAACTGCAGGATTTGGAGAAACTTAAGCAGGATAAAGGCCTAAAGGTATACGAAGGCCAGGAAAACCGCGTCATTTTCATTGGCATGGATCAGGCCCGCGACGAACTGCTGTACTCGAACATCAAGGGCAAGAACCCGTTCAAAGACAAGCGGGTGCGGCAGGCGCTCTACCAAGCTGCCGATGTGCAGGCACTGAAGAAAACGGTGATGCGTGGCCTTTCAGTGCCGACCGCCATCAACCTGCCGGCACCGAAGTCGGCAGGCATTCCGGATTCGATGGATAAACGCTATCCACTGGATCTGGTTGCCGCGAAAAAACTGCTGACCGAAGCCGGTTATCCGAACGGTTTTGAAGTGACGATTGACTGCCCGAATGATCGTTACATCAACGACGAACGTATCTGTGTTGCCTTGGCCGGGATGTGGTCGAAGATCGGCGTGACGGTAAAGGTCGCGGCGATACCGAAGGCCAATTTCTTTCCGAAAGTTCAAAAACTTGATACCAGCATGTACATGCTCGGCTGGGGCGGGGCAACCACCGACGCCATGTTTACGCTTAAGCCGGTATTGCATAGCCGCAATGACAAGGGTGCGGGCGAATACAACTGGGGCAATTACAAGTTACCCGCATTGGATGAGCTCATCGATAAAGCCGAGTCGGAAATGGATATGAAGAAACGCCAGGCGATGATCATCGAAGCCATGCAGATCCATCACGACAATATCCTGCATATCCCTTTGCATTTGCAGGTGATTCCATGGGCCTCCAAGGCAAGCGTCAAGGTAACGCATCGCCCGGACAACTGGCTTGAGGTTTCCTGGATCAAGATGTAAGTGCTAAAGAATAGCAATTGTGAGGGCCGGATTTTTCCGGCCCTCGCAGCTTATAGACCGCGAGTACACTGTAATTCGTGAAATAGTTACGTAGAGGGGATGGCCATGGCATTTCGAGCGTTACTTACGGTGCTGATTTTTGCGTTGGGTGTGACCGCGGCAGAGGCGAAGAATTTTCGCTGGTCGTCGCAAGGGGATGCGGCCACGCTGGATCCGCACAGCCAGAACGAGACCTTCAACAATGGCCTCAATAACCTTGTTTACGAGTATCTGGCCGTACGTGACCGGCAGACGTTTTCGAAGTATGTGCCGGCGTTGGCGCTGTCGTGGACAAATGCCGGTCCGTTGACGTGGATATTCAAGCTGCGCCAAGGGGTGAAGTTCCACGACGGCACGCCATTCACAGCCGACGATGTGGTGTTCTCTTTCAATCGTGCGCGCGACTCGACCGTAACGTTTCGCCTGTATTCGACGCAATCGGGCGTGGCAAAAAAAATCGACGATTACACTGTCGAATTCACTACACCGGTACCCAATCCGGTGATGATGGACACCGTCACCAACATCATGATCATGAGCAAGGCCTGGTGCGAAAAGAACAATGTTGTCAAACCGCTGGATTACATCAAGAAAGAAGAATCGTTCGCCACCCGCAATGCGATGGGCACCGGGCCATATCGGCTGGTGTCATGGGATCAGGGCGTAAAGATTCTCTACAAGAAAAACCCCGATTGGTGGGGAATCAAGGCCGGCTTGTACACCGGCAACATCGACACGATCGACTACCGGCCCATCGCCAACCCGGCAACGCGTATGGCAGCACTCAAGACTGGTGAGCTCGATTTTGTGCTCGATCCCTCGGTGCAGGACGTGCTGCGCTTGCGCGCTGACCCGGACATCAAAATCTGGGAGGGCCTTGAACAACGCCTGATCTATCTTGGCACCGACCAAGCCCGCGACGAATTGCTGTATTCCGATGTGAAAGGCAAGAATCCTTTCAAGGACAAGCGAGTACGCATGGCCATGTACGTCGGTATTGACATCAATGCGCTGAAATCATCGGTCATGCGTGGCTTGTCAATTCCGACGGCAATCCCCCTGCCGGGTGGGCTGGGTGCAGGCGTGCCCGCCGAGATGGATGTGCGTCCCGCCTACGACCCCGCCAAGGCGAAAAAACTGCTGGCCGATGCGGGCTATCCCAATGGCTTCGGATTCACGCTGAACTGCCCCAACGACCGCTATGTGAATGATGAAAAGCTGTGCGTGGCGGTCGCGGCAATGTGGGCAAAGATCGGTCTGAATGTTCGTGTCGAGACGATGACCAAAGCCAACTTCTTTCCCAAGGTACAAAACCGTGACACCAGCGCCTTCCTGGCTGGGTGGGGTGGTGGATCAACGGATGCGATCTTTATCCTGAAGCCGGTCATGCATAGCCGCGATGGCAAGGGTGCGGGCGACTCCAATTACGGCAATGCCAAGAATGAGGAACTCGATACGTTGATCGACAAGCTTGAAGGTGAAATGAATCCGGTCGAGCGGCAGAACATGATCAATCGTGCCACCAAGATTATTCAAGATGAGGTGCTCGTTATTCCGCTGCACCGTCAAATGATCCCCTGGGCCTCACGCAAAAATGTGACGGTGCTGCACCGGCCGAACAACCTGCTGGATTTGCACTGGGTGGTCATCAAATAGTCGTTGGCCCCGGTTGAAAGAAACTGCGGCAGCAAGGTCAGGAATTACCCAGCGGCTCGCGCATCGCCTGTACGATTCTGCGGTCAAACTGCTTGCGTTGTTCCGGCGTTAAGGCGGGAAGCAGCAAGTCAAGTTTGCCGCTGACCTGACGCATCGCTTCGCCGCGTTGCATATCAGCCTCAGCAATCGTGCCGATGATCGAGGTAGCGGCCACGGTGCTGCCATCATCGAGCCGAAACGCTGACAGTTGTCGGGTGCGGTCGCGCGAAGCGCGGGCGGCGTTGCGCACTTCACGATCCAGACCGTCGAAAAGCGGGGCCTGCTCAGGCGTCAACTTGAGATCGATGCGTAATGAGGTCATTTCGCGCTCGATGGCGAGCATCGGGTCGGTGACGGGTGCAATCGTCGGCTTCGCTGCGCTGTCGTTACGCGGCGTATCCCGCTGCCGCGACTGGTCGCCGCCGCCGTTGCCACGCGGACGTCCCTGTGCGTGTAGGTCGGTGATGCTCAGGCAAAGGGTGGCACTCAAAGCAATGAAAGACAAGATCCCGCGCATGCAAAACTCCCGATAATTATTTTGGTTTCAGATTTGGCGTGGCAGGAGACTCTCTCTGTGCTGTCTTCCTCTCACGACGCATGCTTTGCGTCGTTTCCAACATCGTGAGACGCTGGGCCCATCCGTGGGTTCGCCATGTAGATGTAATCAGATGTAAGCTGGACAGGGTGCGTGCCACCAGACCATCAAAGCCAATTGGCTACAATCCACATCCAGCCGAATGCCAATGCAAGATAACGCGCGCACTTGCCAATCGCCAGCATCAGCAATGTGAGCCAGGGATTGATCCTCAGCCAACCCGCCGCCACGCATAGCGCGTCGCCAACCAACGGCACCCACGACAGTAGTAGCACCCAGTTGCCGTAACGTTTCAGCCAGGAAAGTGCGCGGTTTTCATTTGACTTGTTCGGGAATGCGCGCCCCAGCGCGTAGGAGGTCATGCCGCCCAGCGTGTTGCCGATGGTCGCGACGGCGATGGACTGCCAGAACAGCGCAGGAAACTTGGCAAGTATGGCAACGAATACGACTTCCGAATTGCCGGGCAGTATGGTTGCTGAAACAAATGCCGATATGGCGAGGCCCCACAATCCTGCGTCGGCTGAAAAATCAAACAAGGTCGACGCTGAAAAAGATTGAAACACAAGCAAGGACGCGGCTCTGCAGCCAAAAATGGCCAGATAACCTCACCGTTATTGGACTTTCACCATCACATCCGCAGCAATAGTCTCGTTGGCACCGAGTTCGCGGCGTGTGCGCAGCTCAGCGTAATACGGTGTGAAATCAGGCGCAGTCGCATCGAATAGCTCCTTGAAACTATCGATGACGAAGTACGTTTCCTGAAAAGTGTCGATCTTGTAATTCGATTGCATCACCCGCAGCAGGTCGAAGCGGATGCGGTTAGGCTTGGGGCTGTTGATGCAGTAGGGCAATTCACCCGCCGAAGAAAGGATGCCGGCGCCATAGGCGCGTAGACCACTGCGGGTGCGAATCAGGCCGAATTCGACCGTGTACCAGTAGAGCCTCGCCAGATAGTCGAGCGCATTGAGGTCTTTGGCTTTGACGCCACCCTTGCCGTAGGCCTCAAGGTAATCTGCAAAGACTTTATTGAACAGCAGCGGCACGTGGCCGAAGAAATCGTGAAAGATATCGGGCTCTACGATGTACTCGAACTCTTCTGGTTTTCGCAGCCATACCGAGACAGGAAAGCGGCGGTTGGCCAGATGGGTAAAAAAGACGTCATCCGGCAGCAATCCCGGCACGGCAACCAGCGTCCAGCCGGTTGCTGGTTGGAGCTTGGCGTTGATCTCATCGAAATGCGGTATGCCAGCGCCAAAGTTGAGCGCACTTAAGATTTCAATGAACTCACTGCACGCGTACTGCGGCACCAGCGCGGATTGGCGCGCATAAAGCCGCTTCCAAAGATCCTGCTCAATTGGTGTGTAGCGTGAATAATCCTGTTCAACGGTGTAGTCGTCTCTAATCTGAGAATAGTCGCCACGCAAGGCGTGATCGGTTTGTCCGGCCACTATTCGTACCCGACTACATCGGCGTTGGCATTGACCACACGATTCTTGATCGAACCGAAAATCGTCTCGCCGTGATGATCGAACATATCAATTTCCACTTCATCACCAAAGTTGAGGAATTCCTCCATCGCAGCACCGAGTTCAACCTGTTCCACCAGCCGTTTTTCCATGATGCAGGCGTAGCCGGTGGCTTTATCGCGATTGGAAACGGTGCCTGAGCCGATCAAGGTCCCGGCCATTAATGGACGCGTTTTCGCCGCGTGCGAAATCAAGTCGTAGAGCGAGAAGTTCATGTCATCGGCGCAGTTGGGGTTGCCGAACCAGTAGCCGCGTACATGGCACACCAGTCGGAAGTCGAGCTTGCCAGCACCTTTTTCATCGCTCCAGGCGCCACCCAACTCATCCGGCGTCACCGCGACCGGCGACAGCGCGTTCAAACCCTTGCCATTGACGAAGCCAAAGCCCTTTTGAAGCTCAGCAGGGATCAACTTGCGATAGGAAATATCGTTGATCAACACGATCAAGCGCACTGCGTCGGCACATTCGGCAGGCGTGGCACCCATCTTCACGTCGCCAGTGATTACGCCGATTTCACCTTCGAGATCGACGCCCCAATCCGCCGACAACACGGCAATATCGTCGCGCGGACCGAGCATTGAATCGCCACCGCCCTGATACATCAGCGGCTCGCGGTAGTAACTTTCGGGCACGGTATCGTTGCGCGCGCGGCGCACCCGCTCAACGTGCGTGAGATACGATGATCCATCCAGCCATTGGTGGGTGCGCGGCAGCGGTGCGGCGACTTTGCCTTCCTCTAACAACTTTTGAAAATCGAGAATGGGGCGGTCGGTACCCGAGTCGATGGCTTCGAATTCATTGAGCAACAGTCGTTCAACCTCGTGCCAATGTTCAAGCGCGTACTGCATGGTTGGTGCGATGTCGGTTACGGCGACGGCGCGGGATAGGTTTTCATCGACCAGCAACAAGGTGCCGTCGCGGGTGGGGCCTTTGAGGGAGGCGAGTTTCATTGGAGCGTCCTGTTATTTGATGTTTGCACTGTCGAAATTTTCCCAAACCGAATCGTAATCCGTCTGCAGCAACCCTCCCGACATCGCGAATTCTGTCGGCTCAAAGACGTAACGGCTTTCGAACATGAAGGCGAGCGTATTGTCGATTTTGTGCGGTTTCAATTCGGCTGTGGAAGCCTTGTCGAAAGTCACTTTGTCCGGGCCATGCGCGGAGAACGCATTGTGCAGCGAGCCACCGCCAGGCAGAAATCCGCCGGCTTTGGCGTCGTAGGCGCCGTGGATCAAGCCCATGTATTCGCTCATGCAATTGCGATGAAACCATGGCGGGCGGAAGGTATTTTCAGCCACCATCCAGCGCGGTGGAAAGACCACGAAATCAATGTTGGCTGTCCCCGGCGTTTCCGAAGGGGAGGTGAGTACCGTAAAAATCGACGGGTCGGGATGATCGAAGCTGACGGTATTGATGGTGTTGAAGTGCGCGAGGTCGTATTTGTATGGCGCGTAATTGCCGTGCCACGCCACGACATTCAATGGCGAATGATCGTATTCGCAGACCCAAAGGTTGTCGCCAAATTTGGCCACGACTTCCGTTGTCGCTGCGATATCTTCAAACCACGCCACCGGATAAAGAAAATCGCGCGTATTTGCCAACCCGTTGGCGCCGATGGGTCCCAGTTCCGGGAGGCGCAGTGGTACGCCGTAGTTTTCACAAATGTAGCCACGCACATTGCCAGAAATCTCGACACGAAACTTGACGCCACGCGGGACAACAGCGATTTCTCCTGGCGCAGCCTCAAGGATGCCAAATTCGGTTTTGAGAATCAGTGATCCTTCTTGAGGAACGATCAATAACTCGCCGTCAGCGTCATAAAGCAGCCGTGACATGGATTGCGAGGCCGAATAAAGATGTACGGCGAGCCCGCGTTGCGCGCGCGCACTTCCGTTAGTGGCAATCGTGACAATGCCGTCGACGAAATCCATCACCGGCTTGAATGGCAAGGGATTCCAGCGTAGCCGATTCGGATTGAGCGGCACTTCGTGACACGGTGCGGCTCGCAGTGAATCGTGAGAAAGCGCTTGATATGGCGTGTGTTGAACCGACGGCAGCAACCGGTATTGCCAGGAGCGCAGATTATCAGCACGCGGCGCAGTAAATGCGCTGCCCGATACCTGCTCAGCGTAAAGCCCGAAGGGTGTCTTCTGCGGCGAGTTCTGTCCATGCGGCAACGCGCCATCAACGGCTTCGGTGGCGTGGTGATTGCCGAAGCCGGTCTGGTATTGCAGTTCAGCCATGGTCAGAGCACACCGCGCGCAATCTGGTCGGCTTCAATCGCCTCAAACAGCGCCTTGAAATTGCCCTCCCCAAAGCCATCGTTGCCCTTGCGCTGAATCACCTCGAAGAAAATCGGCCCAATCACGGTATCGGTAAAGATCTGCAAAAGCTTGTCTTCCTTCGATTCCTTGTCCAGCCCTTCGCCGTCGATGAGGATCTTGTTTTTCTTCAGGCGCTCCAGGTCTTCACCGTGGTTGGCGACACGCTTGTTGACGAGTGCGTAATAGGCGTCGGGCGTATCGAGAAACTTCACGCCTTTGGCGCGTAGTGCTTCGACGGTTTCGTAGATATTGGAACAGGCCAGCGCGATGTGCTGAATGCCTTCGCCGTTGTAGGCGTCGAGGTATTCCTGAATCTGCGATTTTTTGTCCGAGGGCTCATTGATGGGGATGCGGATTTTTCCACATGGGCTGGTGAGCGCGCGCGAGGTGAGTCCGGTTTTCTTGCCCTTAATGTCGAAGTAGCGGATTTCACGAAAATTGAATAGCTTGGCGTAAAACTCGGCCCAGGTGTCCATGCGGCCTTCGTAGACGTTATGGGTCAGATGGTCCACATATTCAAGGCCCACGCCTTTGGGATCGGGATCGGTTCCGGGCACCGGTACAAAATCGACGTCGTAAATTGTCCGTGGCCCGTAACGGTCGATCAGATAAAGCAACGAGCCGCCGATGCCCTGAATAGCCGGGATGTTCAATTCCATCGGGCCGACCGGACCATCGTAGGCTTTCGCACCCAATTCAATGGCACGCTTGAACGCCGCCGCTGCGTCTTTCACACGGATACCGAAAGCGCACGCTGACGGTCCGTGCACGCGTGCAAACGACTGCGCGAAGCTGTCGGGTTCGGCATTGACGAGGAAATTAATACCGCCTTGCTTGTAGAGCGTAACGCGCTTGCTACGGTGGCGCGCGACGGCGGAAAAGCCCATGCTTTCGAACAGGCGGCCCAGGGCTTCAGTATCAGGCGCGGTATATTCGACGAATTCAAAGCCGTCGGTACCCATCGGGTTTTCAAATAGATCAGTCATTTTCTCTCTCCTCCAGCTACATCAATTATCGTGGGCGGCAACAATGCCGCTGGTCAACTTCGTCGCCGGTGCCGGATGG
>JBDTPE010000086.1:0-8361 GCA_039932875.1 Betaproteobacteria bacterium
GTGATGGTGCCGAACATCTGCGGCATGCCGCCTGCTGCGCGGATAGCGGCGTCGGCTGCATCGGCAAGCGGCTGAATGCCGGCGTTGCAAGGGTTGAGCGTGGAGTGGCCGTTGGCAAGGCCGATAAATGGTTTCTTGAAGTCGTCATCCTGGTAGCCGATGCCACGCAGCATGGAGCGGTTGGGGGCGCGTTCGTTACCTTGGGTGATGGCGAAGGAGCGGTATTTTGGGGTGGTCATGGTCTGGGCTCGGCGTGGTGTGAGAGTAGTAGAGTTGGATGATCTGCGAATGGGTTTCCCCCTCTCCTGCCCTGTCGGGCATCCTCTCCCACGAGGGGAGAGGAGCTTGAAGCGTGGAGAGTCGCTCGTCGTTGGTTCTTGCGGCCTTTCCGCAGTGGGTTTGCAGATAGCGTACTTCGATTTAGCTCCTCTCTCCCCTTGTGGGAGAGAGGCAGGGAGAGAGGGGTGCTTTCTCGTTGCGTGACTACATCCGGATAAGGATGCAGAATTGAGGTTGATTCTACCGGATGCAGCAAGTCCACTTTTGATGAAAACAAGTTGCGATGAGGGCATGATGAAAAAGAACTTTCTGGCTGTGTGTGTACTGATGAGTGCGTTGTTGTCTGGCACAGCGTATGCGCAGTATCCCAATAAACCGATACGCCTGCTGGTGCCGTTCGCGCCGGGTGGCAGCTCGGACATCGTCTCGCGCTCATTCGCCGCCGAGATGGGCAAGACGCTGGGGCAAACCGTTGTCGTCGAAAGCAAGCCCGGCGGCGCGGGCAATATCGCCATGCAGGAAGTCAAAAGCAGCACGCCTGATGGCTACACGATCATCCTTGGCCACGTCGGTACGCTCGCGGTGAATCCGGCAATGTTCGCAAAGTTGCCCTATGACCCGGTGAAAGACTTTGTGCCCATCACGCTGCTCGCGAAAGTGCCGAGTCTGTTGGTGGTGAACGCCGAAAAGATGAAGGCGAAAAATCTGAAAGAGCTGGTCGAATACGCAAAGAAAAATCCCGGCGTATTGAATTATGGGTCTGCAGGCAACGGCAGCTCCGGCCACCTTGCCATGGCGTATCTCGCATTGACGACGGGCTTCACTGCCACCCACGTACCGTACAAAGGCACCGGCCCGATGATGACCGATCTGCTCGCGGGCCGACTTGATGCCACCTTCACCGGCGCGCCGCCGCTACTGGCGCACGTCAAGGCCGGCACGTTGCGCTCGATTGCCGTCGGCACCGCCAAACGTTCACCCGCGATGCCCGACATCCCCACGGTTGCCGAGCAAGGCTATCCAGGGTTTGAGACTTCGCAATGGTATGGCTTGATGGCGCCCGCCGGCACACCGGACGCGATCATTCAGAAACTCGCGCAGGCCGCTGCGGCCGCCGGAAAATCGCCGTCGGTGGTGGAGCGGCTTTCTGCTGAAGCTGCAGAACCGTCGACCAGCACGCCCGCTGAATTTGCCGCCTTCATCAAGCTGGAGGCTGCTCGCTGGTTTGACGTCGTGAAGAAGTCCGGGATTAAAGCGGATTAATTTTGATGCTATTTTGAAACGCTAGCACTGGCGCGGCCCTCAGGCGCTTATGCAGGACGCAGCCTAAAGTTCGAGGCTTTACGGCAGCCTTACACGTCATGCGCGGCGGTTTTTCGTCGTCTTGCGCCTTGCTGTGGGCAAAGCTTTGCATTGACCACGGCTCGCGACGCGGGGAGAATGACTCGTACCAAGTAGACTCTGCAAAGGAGCAACATGGATACAGCTCTGGTATTCGTCAAGACCGACAAAGGTCATGAGGAAATTGACAAGCGCACCTACCGTCTCAACTTCAAGCATCGCACTGCGCTCATACAAGTAGACGGAGAACACACGGTTGGCGAGCTGCTCGAAAAAATCCCTGGCGATGGCTCGAGCATTCTTGAGGATCTTTTGCGCGATGGATTCATCGCATCCACCAATGGAAAAGCGGCAGCAGTCGCCGCTGAGCCGGCGCGCGAAGCCCCGGTCGCTGGTGTGTCGGAATTTAATCTTGAAACCGCCAAACGCAATGCAGTCAAGGCGATTGAATCAGTGCTCGGGCCGGGTGGTGAATCATTTGCGGTTGCGATCGAGCGCTGCAAAACGCGGTCAGAATTTGCCCTTCAAGCGCAGCAAACACGAACGATCATTGAGCGGGTCGGCGGTGCGCGCAAGGGCGCGGAATTTTGGACCAAGATAGGCTTGTAGCACTAAGTGGAATGCAGATAGGTGGCGTTTCAATAAATGCCGAGCATCGACGCTAAGGCGCCCATGAATCCGGAAAGCAGAATCATGCAGAACATGGCCACGCCCACCAGCATGGTCGCGTCGGGTGGGCGGATGCCGAGTAAACGCACAACACCCAGGTAATAGAGATAAAACGAGTAAAGCATCGCCATCATCGAAAAGATCACGTTGAACGGAATCACCAGCATTGCGCCGGAGAGCAGCAAGGGAATCGAGCCCAGCGTTGCCACCTGAAACGACGACAGAAAGCCCGGTGCATGGCCTTCAGAGCGCGCGAGTAGGTGGAAAACAAGCGCGAGCAGATACACGCTTGCGATCTCAAAAGCGTAGGTCGCGACAGCGATGACCGGCGCACGATCACGTAATAGCGCATAACCGTACTCCGCATTCCAGCGAGTATCGAAGACCAGCATCCCGATGATCGTTGCCATTGGCGCCAGCAGGGCGAGTGGTAGGAGAAAATTGCGCAGCAGCACGGCGGTGCCGGGCATCTCGCCTGCCACCGCATCCCATTCCGCCGCCGGGTTCAGCATGATTCCTTTGATGCGATTCAGAGCACCCATGTCTTTCCCAATAGTGCCAGTGAAGCTCATTTTGCGATTGGCTGCATGGCAATTTGTACCAGCTCGGCAAGCGAATCGACTTCGAGTTTTTCCATAATTTTCGAGCGGTGTGCTTCCACGGTCTTGACACCGATTGATAGCTCTTCTGCGATGACCCGATTGATCTTTCCAGAGATCACCATATGCATGACCTCGCGCTCCCGCTGCGTGAGCAGCGCCAGCCGGGCTTGTTTCACATCCAGATTGCCCCTCGCGCCGCGCAATAGCTGGTCGCGTACCAGGCAATCTTTGGCAAGCGAGACAATTTTCTTGTAGTCGAATGGCTTCTCGATGAAATCGATGGCACCGTGTTTGACGGCAGCAACGGCATTGGCGACATCCGCGCGGGCACTGAGGAAGATCACCGGGATCAGGATGCCGTGCTCGATCAAATAATTCTGAAGCTCCAGTCCGCCCATGCCAGGCATGTAGAGGTCGACAATGAGGCAACCGGGCGCCCCAGGACGGTACGACTTCAGGAACAATTGCGCATTGGCAAAAGTGGCAACGGAAATGTCATTGGTTTTCATCAACCAAGCCAATAGTTCACGGATGGAGGCGTCGTCGTCCACCACATAGACCACTGGCTTCACATCGCCCGTCAACGCTTCATTTTCCAATCGGGACTCCTGCCAAGAGGTCGCGCACCTGGGCCAGCAACTCCTTGGTCGAAAATGGCTTCACCTGATAGGCATCCACACCGGCAACGCGAGCGCGCTCGCGTTCGCTTGCGCCGCCACGCGCGCTGAGCATCAGAATCTTGAGCCGTTCTGATTGTGGAGTCGCGCGCAAAGCCATGCAAACTTCCAGTCCGCTCAGGCGCGGCAGCATCAGGTCGAGCACGATCAGGTCGGGGTTGAATGTTTTGGCCGCCCTCAGCGCGACTTCGCCGTCACGCGCAATTTGCGTGTCATAACCACCCTTATTTAGCAGAAACTCCAGCGACGTGGCAATTGCCGGCTCGTCATCTGCAATCAGGACCCGATAAGCCACTACTCGACCGCCACTGTGTTGATCGGCAACGAAAATGAAAACGTGGTGCCCTGCGATTTTTCACTCACGACCCAAAGTTGCCCGCCGAAGTGGCTAACGATTTCGCGGCAGATGGCCAATCCCAGTCCGGTGCCCGGCGGCTTTTCCGTTAGCGTATCGCCCACCTGCCGAAACTTCTCAAAAATATATGCCTGATCCTGCTTGGCGATGCCAATGCCATTGTCGGCCACGTCCACCTGCACTGATTCGCGTTGCTGGGAGACTGTGACCACGACCTCGCCGCGTTCCGCATCGCAAAACTTGATGGAATTCGAGAGCAGGTTGAGCATCACCTGAAGCAGGCGGTCGCGGTCGGCCGCCACGGTAGCCAGCACGCCAGGGAAGTTGACATCAAGTTTTACGTTCTTCACTTTGAACAGCTGACTGGTGGTACTGACGGCGTCATCGACAATCTCTCGCAAATCAAGTGTCACATTCTGCCATTCGGCTGCGTTTGATTCGAGCTTTGCCAAATCCAAAACCTGGTTGATGAGTCGGGTGAGCCGTTCGGACTCTTTGACGAGTATTGCCAGAAACCGCGAGCGTTCCTCAATACTCAGGTCTGGATTGTCGTGGAGTATTTCAGAGAAAGAGCGAATCGAGGTCAGCGGCGTACGTAGTTCGTGCGTCACCGTGGAAATGAAGTCGTCCTTTAGGCGGTCGAGCTCTTTGAGGCGCGCGTTGGCGCTGCTCAGTTCGCGGGTTGCCGCTTCCAGTTCAGCCTGTTTCTCTTCAAGCTCCTGGCTGTGCGCAATCGCCTGGGAAGCCTCATCGATGATCGCCATCACCTCATCGACGCCCATCGGCTCTTCCTGAACGACTGACGAAACCATGGCACGCGCAGACGACGCGCCTATCGCACCGGCCAGCTGAATTTCTGCAAAACGCACCAGCCGGGCATCGGCATCGAGTTCATCGGCCGCCGCCACGCCGCGGGAGCGCGCATAACCGTCAAACAATTCGGCAGCGCGGGCCGGGCCGAGGAACCGGCCCACCAGCGTTTGTAGTGATGACGCCGATGCGGTACCGCGCCAGAATCCGGTGCGCTCGCCAGTCTGACTTAGCACATCGACGAACAGCGTCGCCTGAATTCGTTCTGCGGCACTCTGGCGGCTCAGCAATGACACAAGAACGTATGCGCCGACATTCACAA
Source organism: Betaproteobacteria bacterium (assembly GCA_039932875.1). Classification (GTDB taxonomy): domain Bacteria; phylum Pseudomonadota; class Gammaproteobacteria; order Burkholderiales; family Usitatibacteraceae; genus UKL13-2. Next base: position 5,056 of record JBDTPE010000086.1, read on the forward strand.
GCATGCTCCAGATCATGGCGTGGGTGGTCTGATCGAGGCCCTTCAGGCCGAACAATTGAAGGGGTTTCAACAACTCGATACCGAATGGTCCTTGCTCAATTAGGGCGACCGACAACCAGCCAGATTGTGCAAACGCCGGAATCATCAGGGTATATGCCCAGAAGATGAAGCCGAGACTCAGTCCAGCCAGCGCACCGGCGCGCGTACCATTTCGCCAATACATGCCGCCAATCACGACTGGCGCGAACTGCGCGACCGCCGCAAACGAAATGAGGCCGATGGATACCAGCGCATAGGCCTCGCCTGCGAGCAAGTAATAGAAATAGCCGAGCAGAAGTATGCTCACAATGGCTGCGCGCCGGATATCGAGCAACAAATTGGAGAGCTCTTCATGCTGCATGAAGCGTGCCCGCGTAAATCGCAACAGCGGCGGCATGACCAGGTCATTGCAGACCATGGTGGCGAGGGCGATGGTTTCGACAATCACCATCCCGGTCGCCGCAGACAGGCCGCCGATAAACACCAGCAGCGCCAGCCATTCCTGGCGTTGCGACATGGGGAGCGTCAGCACAAACGTATCCGCATTAACGCTGCCGACCTGAAAATGTAGCAGGCCGCCAAAGGCGATCGGCAATACGAACAGGTTGATGGCCAGCATGTAAAGCGGAAAAAGCCAAACAGCTTTATTCACGTGCCGTTCGTCGACGTTTTCGACCACGGCAATCTGGAACTGCCGTGGTAGGAACATGATGGCTAGCATCGACAATATCGTCAGCCATATCCAGCTTGTGTAGTTGCCGGCAGCGCCGCCGAACGGTGTGGCGAGCGCAGCAAGTTGCGGATTTCGCATGGCCTGGCTAAAAATGTCGGCGGGCCCGTTGAACATGACGAAGGTGACATATACGCCGACCGCCAGGAATGCAATCAATTTGACCAGCGACTCAAAAGCGATGGCGGCAACCATGCCTTCATGCCGCTCCGCAACGTCCAGCTTGCGCGTGCCGAAAGCGACCGTAAAAAGCGCCATGAATACCGCAATGTAAAACGCGGTGTCGTTCATGATGCCGGCCGTGCCAACCTTTTGCGGCATCACGATTTCCGGATACTGCAGGAGTATCTGAAAGCTGGTTGAAATCGCTTTCAATTGCAATGATATGTAGGGAAGGATGCCAACCACGGCAATCACCGTGACGAGACTGCCGAGCAATGCACTCTTGCCATAGCGCGAGGCGACGAAATCGGCTAGCGACGTGAGGCGGTTGATCTTGGTGATGCGTATCATCTTGCGCACCACGAACCACCACAGGATCATCATGAGCGTCGGACCGATATAAATCGGCAAAAAACCGACCCCGTCGCTGGCCGCGCGCCCGACACTGCCATAAAACGTCCACGCCGTCGCATACACGCCCAGCGACAGCGCGTAAATGTACGGTGTCGAAATCAGCGACCGACCCTGGTCGGCACGCTTGTCGGCGTACCACGCAACCGCGAACAAGAAGCCGATGTAGGCGAACGACGCGCAAACAATGACCCAGCCTTGGAGCATGTCAGTCGCTACTGCAATCGTTCGATGGCAAGATACATCAACAGGATCAACACGGCCCACGCCAGGAAGAGGTAAGCGAAAAGTATCGGGATGCCGAACAGCGTTGCGCCAACGTTGAAGAGAGCAAGTATTGGAAAATTGAACAGCACCACGCCGAGCAGAAAAATGCAGATCAGCAACTGGCCACGGACGCGGCGCTTGCCACGAGTAGAAACGGATTTCAGCAAGATGGCTCCTGATGCCGGGATGGTTCGCTATTTATTGCCGCCGGGACAGCCTTGTCAACCATATTCCCGGTCCGCACATACGCCGCCAACAGGTCGAAAGAGGGGTTAACGTAATCTAGCGCGAAGTGCCCGCTGGCCACGTACAAAGTATGAACATGAATCATATGCATCACCCTAGAGCGTGACGGCGATCAACATGCAATCTAACGGCCCATCCGCAATACAACATAGAGCCGGCGAACAGGTTGTTTCTGCAGCGTCTTGCAAGCCGCCTATCAGCGCTGCCTGCTTGGCCCACCAATAAGCGCAGTACTGTTTGGCGCGCTAAGTGCTAACGACCTACATCGACTGTTTGAGCTGCTCCAAGATGGCAGGATTTTCAAGTGTGGAAATGTCTTGCGTAATGTCCTCACCCTTGGCGATCGAGCGTAGCAGGCGCCGCATGATTTTTCCCGAGCGGGTCTTAGGCAGATTGTCGCCAAAGCGTATGTCCTTGGGTTTGGCGATCGGACCAATTTCCTTGCCGACCCAGTCGCGCAGTTCCTTGGCGATGGCCTTGGCTTCATCACCGCTCGGCCGCGTGCCTTTCAGCACCACAAACGCGCATATCGCCTCGCCGGTCATGTCGTCGGGACGACCCACCACGGCGGCTTCCGCCACCAGCTTTGAATTAGAGACCAGCGCTGATTCGATTTCCATGGTTCCCAGGCGATGACCGGACACATTGAGCACGTCGTCGATGCGGCCCATGATCGTGAAGTAGCCATGTTCCTTGTCGCGTACCGCGCCATCGCCAGCGAGATAAAGCTTGCCGCCGAGTTCATCGGGAAAATAAGTCTTCTGAAATCGCTCAGGATCGTTCCAGATGGTACGGACCATGGACGGCCAGGGGCGTTTGACCACCAGGATGCCGCCATTGCCGTTCTCTACATCGTGGCCAGCCTCGTCGACGATGGCCGCCATGATTCCCGGCAACGGTAAAGTGCACGAGCCTGGTTTCATCGGCGTGACGCCAGGCAGCGGCGAGATCATGTGGCCACCGGTTTCGGTTTGCCAGAACGTATCGACGATGGGGCAGCGCCCGCCACCGACATTTTCGTAGTACCACATCCATGCTTCCGGGTTGATCGGCTCGCCAACCGAGCCCAAGATGCGCAGCGATGTCAGATCGTAGTTGCGCGGATGGGTCTTTGGATCGACTTCGCCGGCTTTGATGAGGGAGCGGATGGCGGTAGGCGCAGTGTAAAAAACGTTCACTTTATGCTTTTGGATCGTCTCCCAGAATCGGCCCGCGTTGGGATAGGTTGGCACGCCTTCGAAGACAATTTGGGTGCCGCCGACCGATAATGGACCATATGCCACATAGGAGTGGCCCGTCACCCAACCGATGTCGGCTGTACACCAAAACAGATCGTCCGGCTTGCTGTCGAAGGTCCACTTCATCGTGAGATGCGCCCAAAGCAGATAGCCGCCGGTGGAGTGCTGGATACCTTTGGGCTTTCCGGTCGAGCCGGAGGTGTAAAGGATGAA
>JBDTPE010000087.1:0-8344 GCA_039932875.1 Betaproteobacteria bacterium
GTCTCAGCAAGCTGATCGATCTCATCGCGACCGATGTTTTGCGCGCTCATTTCCAGTCTCCGCGAATTTCCGCCACCTTGGCCTGCAGACCTTCGGGTGTTACCACACTTGGCTGCAATGGCGTGTCGATCTTCAGCGCAATGCGCGAGAGGACGCCGCGCGGATAGCGCATCGCCTCGCCACCCCAGCGCGAAAAGAAACTGCCCCAGAGTCCGCGCAGGGCCATCGGGATGACAGAGACGGGTGTACGTTCGATGATGCGCATCACCCCTTTCTTGAAGGGATAAAGGTCACCGTTATCGGTGATGCGACCTTCCGGAAAGATGCAGACAACTTCGCCATCTTTCAAATACTCGTCTATCCGCTCATACGCGCGCTCCAGCATTTCGGGATCTTCCTTGGCGCTGGCAATCGGAATCGTTCCTGCTGTGCGGAACACAAAATTGAGAACCGGAATTTTGAAGATACGGTGATCCATTACGAAGCGTACTGGCCGCTGTATGCAACCGCCGATGACCAAGGCATCAACAAAGCTGACGTGGTTACATACCAGCACACAAGGCCCCTCGTCGGGAATATTATCCAGGCCCTCTTTGTCGACACGGTAGAAGGTATGAATCAGCATCCAGATGATGAAGCGCATCAGGAATTCGGGTACCAGTTTGAAAATAAACAGGGCAACCGCCGCGTTCATGATGCCCACAACCAGATACAACTGCGGCATGGTGAGGCCCGACTGCAACAGGGCCGCTGCCATCAGCGAGGCGACCACCATAAAAAGGGCATTGAGAATATTGTTGGCCGCGATGATGCGGGCTCGAAACGCCTTTTCGGTACGGGCCTGCATCAGGGCATACAACGGCACGCTGTAGAAGCCTGCGAACATGGCCAGTAGAAACAGATCGGCCATGATTCGCCAGTGTCGGCCAATTCTGATGAAGTCGCCCGCGCTGATCAAAGTGCCCGCCGACATGCCTCGTGAGGCGAAGTACAGATCCACTGCAAACACGGTCATACCGATTGCACCAAACGGGACCAGGCCGATCTCGACCCGATGCCCGGACATTTTTTCGCACAGAACTGATCCCAAGCCAATACCGACAGAAAATGTTGCCAAAAGCAAGGTGACGACTTGTTCGTTGCCCGACAAAACTTCTTTTGCAAAACCTGTGAATGAGGTCAGAAAAATCGAGCCAAAAAACCACAGCCATGAAATGCCGATCATCGACAGGAACACCACGCGGTTCTTGTTCGCAATCTTCAGGTTCGCCCAGGTTTCAGTGACCGGGTTCCAGTTAATTTTGAGTTCAGGTGCAGGCGCGGGCGAAGCTGGAATGAAGCCTGCCGCAATCCTGCCGATAATGGCAATTACAATCGAAGCCACCGCCACATAAGATGGCCCCATGCCGGGGATCGCAACGAGCGCGCCACCGAGCATGGTGCCCAACAGGATGGCAACGAACGTTCCCATCTCCACCAGACCGTTGCCACCGGTCAGCTCTGTTTCCCGCAAATGCTGCGGCAGATAGGCGAACTTGGCCGGTCCAAACAGTGTCGAGTGGCAGCCCATCAAAAATACGCCAAGGTACAGCGCTGCGGGAAGCTGCCAGATAAATCCTGCCCCGATGACCATCATGAAACCGATTTCCAGATTCTTCACCAGCCGGGCGATGCCTGCCTTGTCATACTTATCCGCAAGCTGCCCAGAGGTGGCCGAGAACAGCACGAATGGAAGGATGAACAACCCACCGATCACCGGTCCGGCAAGCTTCGCATCCAGTCCACCCCATTCGGCAGCATGAAACGTGGCCAATACCGTAAAGGCAAACTTGAAAATATTGTCATTTCCTGCGCCCAGGAATTGCGTCCAGAAAAAAGGCGCGAAGCGGCGCTCGGCGAGAAGATCGAACTGGCCAGTAGATTGTGTGGTCATGAATGTTTGCCCTCGGGGTTTACGTGGCGCGCCGAAACACGCGCGCCGTTTCAAAAACGTCGTGGCCGAATTTCAGGCCATCAATTTGCAGGTGCCGCTTTAACAGGAAATCAAACAGCAATGGATTGCCCAGGCGAACCTGTTTTAGATGTTCTCCCACATCGGCGGTAAGCCATTTCTTGTCGACAAAGCCATCGACTGAAAACAGCGGGAATACACCGGGCAAAGGATAGTCAGATCCATTCAACAAGCGTCCTGCCCATTCGCGATGTTTCAATATCTGCTCAAGATACGCGAAACGATTCGTTTGCGGCAAAGCTGAAATATCGCCGAACAGTCTGCCTTCGAATTCGCGACTGGCCATCAGCCGCTCGAACAGTTTGAAACACTCTACTTCAGGACCGCTGTTACCCTTGTCCAGATCGACATCGGTTCCCATGCTGGCGCAGTGCGCTATTACTACCCGCACGCCACGTTCCAACGGGCGGCGCAGCTTCAACACATTACCAAAGTCCGGTCGATGCGCGCCTTCAACCGCACGCTCCTCGCCACCATGCGTGATGAGCGGCAGGTCGTGTTTGGCCATCGCGTCGTAAAGACGATCGCAAAGTGGCGAAGCTGGGTCGATGCCCATGGCGGGCGGCAGCCATTTCACTGCGAGTGCACCCTGCTTTACTACCAGCGCCACGGCATCAGCGGCATCTTCGCGATAGGGGTGAATTGAGGCGACCCAACCAAATCGCGAGGCGTGTGCGGCGGCGATTCCGCTGGCATAGGTGTTTGGAATATAGAACGCCGATTGCTCGAGCTTTATGTTGCCGTGGACGTCATGTGTCCGATCAAAAGCCATGACCATCGCCCTGAAGCCCACTGGAAAATCCGACAACAGTGCCTGAAGCCGCAGCAGATAGTCGCGATCAACATTTTTTAGTTCTGGATCAACGCACGACGCGTTTAGAAAAAAGCGATACTGTGCATACATGCGGATACGCCAAATTGATTGCATTTTTGGCGTGACCCAGGCACCACCACCCGATTCACCCAAACCCAACAAATGCACGTGGCAATCCCAGACATTTGGCGCATTGAGCCCTTCAAATGCAGCAATCGTCAATGGATGATTGCGTAATTCGTCGCCAAGTTTCTGGCAAGGATTGAATACGGGCGAGCTTGCATCCAGCCTGAGCGCTGAAGCAGGAAATGCTGATGTCGCGAATGCTGTCAATCCTGCGCGAAGAAAATTACGCCTCTTCATCATTGACAATCCTCACCGGAAAATTGATCACGCATCACTTTCATAACCAAATATTTCGACATATAAGCGCAAAAAAATTTACTGCGACTTCAGATAATCCATTACAGCCGTCAAAGACTCCTTAATCTGTTTCTTGTTCAGCCAGAAGTACACTTCCTTGCCAATCTTCTCGGAGTCCAACACGCCAGCCTCGCGAAGTATCCTTAAATGATGTGAAACCGCCGAACGTGACAGTGTTGAAACCTCGACGATCTGGCCGACGTTAAGGTGTTCGCCAGGTTCAAACGTCAGCAGGATGCGCTGGCGGTGCTCATCGCCAAGCGCGGAAAAAACTCTGGAAACGTTCTTCCATGCGCTGGGGATTTCCTTGGTGTAGTTAATGTTCATAACTACATTCTTAATTATATGGTTTTGTTTGTCAAGCCCTGCGTTGTTCGCGTTTATCAACGACAGGCGACAACATTTGCGGGCAGCGACACAATGCCAGCGTGCTAAACTCAAAAAAAGTACAAGGCGGAAAATTTAAGGTTAGTTGCGCATGCGTTGATCGCCAGCGCGCTGCTCCACTCTCGACTTGCAACCTGAAAAAACCTCGAAGAAAAGTAGCTAAGTTTCTGGAGACCACATGTCAACCCAAGATGACCTAAAAGCGGCCGCACTCGAATATCACCGGTATCCAATTCCCGGCAAGATTGAAATTACTGCCACCAAGCCGCTCGCGACTCAACGCGATCTAGCGCTCGCCTATACACCGGGCGTGGCCATGGTTTGCGAAGCCATCGTGGACGACCCAGCCGAAGCGCGTAATCTTACGGCGCGCGGCAATCTGGTCGGCGTAATCACCAACGGCACTGCAGTGCTGGGTCTAGGTGCGATCGGCCCGTTGGCGGCAAAGCCCGTCATGGAAGGCAAGGCGGTTCTATTCAAAAAATTCGCCGGCATCGATGTATTTGACATTGAGATCAATGAGCGCGATCCCGACAAGCTGGTCGACATCATCGCCGCGCTGGAACCCACGTTCGGCGGTATCAATCTGGAAGACATCAAAGCGCCGGAGTGCTTCTACGTTGAAAAGAAATTGCGCGAACGGATGAAGATTCCGGTTTTTCACGATGACCAGCACGGTACGGCGATCATCGTCGGTGCCGCAATCGTCAACGGCCTGAAAGTTGTCGGCAAAGATATCGGGCAGGTGAAGTTGGTCGCTTCCGGCGCGGGTGCGGCGGCGTTGGCCTGCATGGATATGCTGGTCGCATTGGGCATGAAGATGTCGCACATCTGGGTAACCGATATCGCCGGCGTGGTTTACCGTGGCCGCAAGGAGGAAATGGACCCAAACAAGGAACGCTATGCGAAAGACACGCCAGCTCGTACATTGGGCGACGTGATCGAAGGTGCCGACGTATTCCTCGGGCTTTCCGCCGGACGCGTACTGAAACCTGAGATGGTCAAGTTGATGGCGGCAAAACCGCTGATCCTGGCACTTGCAAACCCTACGCCGGAAATACTGCCGGAAGAAATCCGCGCGGTACGTGACGATGCCGTGATCGCGACGGGGCGCTCGGACTATCCCAATCAGGTAAACAATGTCCTCTGCTTTCCGTTCATTTTCCGCGGTGCGCTGGACGTGGGTGCGACCACCATCAACGAATCGATGAAGCTTGCCGCCGTACATGCCATTGCCGAACTGGCGCAAGCGGAGCAGTCAGATATTGTCGCCATGGCCTACGGCGAAACGGCCTCTGGATTCGGCAAGGACTACCTGATTCCCAAACCGTTCGATCCGCGCCTCATCGCCAAGGTTGCGCCTGCCGTGGCCAGGGCAGCGATGGAAAGCGGGGTGGCGACCAGCCCGATCACGGATTGGGATGCATATATGCAAAGGCTGGACCAGTTTGTATACCACTCCGGTCTGATCATGAAACACATTTTCATGAAGGCGAAGCAGTCGCCCAAGCGCATCGTCTATGCCGAAGGCGAAGACGAACGCGTCTTGCGCGCGGTGCAGATTGTCATCGACGAAAAACTGGCACGACCTATTCTGGTCGGTCGTCCGGCGGTACTTGCTCAGCGCATCGAAAAATTTGGACTGCGGCTGGACCTGAGCAAAGATGTTGACGTGGTCAATCCGGAATGGGATGAACGCTATCGGGATTACTGGCAAGAATACTATGCGTTGACGGCAAGACGCGGTGTTTCGGAAACCTACGCCAAGATTGAAATGCGGCGCCGTCTGACACTCATTGGCGCGATGATGATGCACAAAGGCGAAGCGGATGGAATGGTGTGTGGCACCTTCGGCACACACGACCTGCACCTACATTACGTCGATCAGGTCATTGGTCGCCGAAAGGGCATTAATAACTTCTACGCGATGAACGCGCTAATACTGCCAACGCGCACGATTTTCATTTGCGACACCTATGTAAATCACGACCCGACGCCTGAGCAAATTGCTGAAATGACGCTTTTAGCTGCCGAGGAAATTCGCCGGTTTGGCGTCGTCCCCAAGGCTGCATTGCTTTCGCATTCGAGTTTCGGTACCTCCAATGCGCCGTCCGCCGTGAAAATGCGCATTGCACTTGGTCTGATCAATCTGCAGGCGCCTGATCTGGAAATCGACGGGGAAATGCACGGTGACGCCGCGCTTTCCGAGACTCTACGATATGCAAGCTTCCCCGGCGCTCGCCTTAAAGGTGAGGCCAATCTCCTCATCATGCCGACTCTGGACGCGGCCAACATCGCATTCAATCTACTGAAGACTGCCTCAGGCAGCGGGATTACCATTGGCCCCATCCTGCTTGGCAGCGCCATGCCAGTTCATATCGTCACGCCGAGGGCTACCGTGCGGCGCATTGTCAACATGACCGCCTTGGCGGTCGTAGATGCGCAGGATTTTCGGCGTTAGGCCGCGTCACCGCTATCATGGTAGCTGACCGTTTCGAGCATTTGTTTTTCTGTCCGCGAGATTTCAAAGCGTCGCGGCAGTTCTATGTGGACGTACTCGGCTGGGAGATTGTGAGCGAGTGGACCGACAATCACGGCAAGAAAGGCGCCATGCTCAATGGTGGCGGAGTTCGCATTGTGCTCGCCGAGTCACCGGATGACACAAGCATCCACAATCTGCAAGCGCCGCACGCCGCCACATTGCATCTGGACATTCACGATGCCGACAAACGCTTTGCACAAATCCCGGCGGGCGAACATATCATCCAGCCGCCACAGAACAACCATTCTGGGGCACGCAGCTTTGTCGTGCGTGATCCGGACGGCAACCTCATTACATTCGACGAAATGCGACAAAAGTCTTGAATCCAGGAAGCTTTGCTGCACCAAAACCGCTCCTGCCAGGCGGATCCATCGGTCTATTCGCCCCATCAGGCGTTGTCAATTTGCCGCGGTTGCAAGCGGCAGTCACAGCGCTCACCGAACGCGGCTACCGTGTCGTCGTCCCGCCCGAGGTGGAAATGCAATGGCGCTATTTTGCAGGCACCGATAGCGAGCGGCTGGCGTCATTTCATGCGATGCTTGCCGACGACACATTGGACGCAATGATGATGGTGCGCGGTGGTTATGGTTGGTCGCGCTTGCTGCATCGCATCGACTGGGATTTGGTCGCAGCCAGCCGCAAGACCTTGGTGGGCTTCAGCGATTTCACCGCATTCAATCTCGCGGCATTGGCGCGAGCGAATCTGATTACCTTTGCCGGACCCGGTGCCGCCATTGATTTCGGCGGCGCGGACGACACACCGGAAACACAGCTTGACCATGCCTTCATGGAAGCGCACTGCTGGCCCGCGCTCGCGGGCAACGCCGTCAGCACCGGTCCATTCAATGACAGCTTCACCTACCCTCCACGCACTATCGTTGGTCCGCTATGGGGCAGTAATTTGTCTTTGCTGTCGCACTTGGTGGGCACGCCCTATATGCCTGCCGTCGAAGGCGGAATATTATTTCTCGAAGAGGTTGGCGAGGTGCCTTACGCCGTTGAGCGCATGCTGCTGCAGCTCTTTCACGCTGGCATTTTGCAAAAGCAAAAAGCGGTGATCCTCGCGGACTTCAGCGATTGCGACCCGGAACCGGACCGCTTCCCCTACGCGCTTACACATGTGCTGGAAACGATGCGTGAACTGTTGCCGATTCCTGTACTGACTGGCCTGCCGTTTGGACATGTCGCCAAAAAGCTCACGCTGCCGTACGGTGCAATTGCCTCATTGCATATAGCGCCGGGGTTGTTCTCGCTTGACTACTAAATTGCCTTCCGCAGGCAACTGCGGGATGAAGACGACTGTGCGGCCTGCGTCCGGAAGCTTGTTTACAAATTGGGCAGGAATTAAGGCGACAAAATCACAATCGCGCGATCATCGCAAATCGACTCCTTCCCCCGGCAACGGGGGAAGGTCGGGATGGGGGCGATGCCACCTGCGAAGACACCCCCATCCCAGCCTTGCCCCCGCGATTGCGGGGGAAGGTTTCGATCAACGGCACAAGTAATTTATGGCGCTTAGTTTCCCGGTTGCCGTGTAAACCAATGTTCACCACTACACTAGCCACCGCTGTCGGGCTGGCGATGGATGCCGTCGCCGTCTCGATCGCCAGCGGACTCTCCGTCAGGCGACTCAAATGGACTGACGCACTCAAGATGGCCTTGTTCTTCGGTGTGTTCCAGGCAGTTATGCCGGTGGGCGGCTACTTTGTTGGCGGGCTTTTCGCCACTGCGCTAAACGCCTACGCCCACTGGATCACGTTTTTCCTGCTCACCGCACTCGGCATCAAAATGATCGTCGACGCCAACGGCGCAGGCGAAGAAACGGTCAAGTCGCCCTTCGCGACCAGCAAGCTACTGGTGCTGGCCATTGCGACCAGTCTCGATGCCTTCGCCGTCGGCATCAGCTTTTCATTGTTGGATATCAGCTTGGTAACAGCCGCGACGATCATCGGCGTGGTGACATTCGTATTGTGCCTACCCGCAGTCTGGTTCGGTGCGCGGCTGGGAAAATCGATGGCCAAACGCGCAGAGGTTTTCGGGGGTATCGTGTTGATACTGATCGGCAGCAAAATTCTGATTGAACACTTAATGGGTGGATTATGAGCGAGCGGCAAAGCGACGTAAGAACGGAATATCGTGCCTGCAATCTGTGCGAGGCCATCTGCGG
>JBDTPE010000088.1:0-8317 GCA_039932875.1 Betaproteobacteria bacterium
CCGGTCGCCAGCACGGTAAAGCGGGCGCTGATGGTGTGCACGGTGCCGGTGAGATTGTTCAGCGCATAGGCTCCGTAGCACCGGCGTTCGTTTTGTCGCCCCAGCTTGGCCGAGGTAATTAGATCCACTGCTAGATGGTGCTCGAGAATCTCGACGTTCGGGTGGGTTTTTAATTGCTGTACCAGCGTTTTTTGCACCGCCCGGCCGGTAGCGTCTGCTGCATGGGCGATGCGGCGATGCGAATGTCCGCCTTCCCTTGTCAGGTGCAACTCGGCGGCATTTTGATCGTCGCGCGTAAACGGGACGCCTTGGGCTACCAACCAATCGATAGCACTGCGACCGTGTTCGACTACAAAGCGGACCGCCGCGTCATTGCATAATCCGGCGCCGGCCACATGTGTGTCCCTGATGTGGTTCTCTGCGGAATCGTCAGCGCTCAGCACAGCAGCGATACCACCTTGCGCCCAAGCGCTAGCGGCGTCGAGTAATTCCAGTTTGGTCAGCAGCGCAACCTTTTGCGTTTCTGCAAGTCGTAATGCCAGTGACATTCCTGCAAGGCCGCTACCGATAATCAGTACGTCATAGTGTTTTGCGTTTGAAGTCATGGATAGGGCTGGATTGGCGGATGAGGGGGCTTAAAATTGAACTAATTGCGACAAATGCAGTCCCAACTAGTGGGTTTTAACAATCATTTAGCGGTTAATGGCACAGTTTTGCGGAAATTTCCAATGATTCAACTTAGGCAGGGAGAAAAGTAATGGCAGAGTTGACGTTTATAATACCTGACGTAGTGGGGCTAAACGGCGGTACGTATACCAGTAAACCCACTCCGAATGCGGTCACGGATGCGTACGCGCGTCGTGAAAGCGCAACAACGATCGCGACGCGGTCGCTGAATCAGGGAAAAGTATTGATGAGCGATCGCGAAGTCGATCAGCAATTGGTAGTACGCGCGCAAGCAGGGGACAAACGTGCATTTGAATTGCTCGTCATCAAGTACCAGCGGAAGGTTGAACGGTTACTATCGCGGATCATTCGAAATCAGGATGAAATTCAGGACGTTGCCCAAGAATCATTTATCAAAGCCTATCGCGCGCTCGCCAATTTCCGCGGCGACAGCGCCTTCTACACTTGGCTGTATCGCATTTCAGTGAATACAGCGAAAAACTATCTGGTCAGTCAGGGTCGCCGCGCCCCAACCAGTACGGGTTACGATGCTGAAGAGGCCGAAAGCTTTGAAGATGCAGTTGGGCTGCGTGACAATGCCACGCCGGATGCACAACTGATGTCCAAGCAGATTGCCGAAATCGTCAACACTACGATTGACAAGCTGCCGGAAGAATTGCGGACCGCGATTACGTTGCGCGAAATTGAAGGCATGAGCTATGACGAGATCGCACAGATCATGGAGTGTCCAATTGGGACAGTACGTTCGCGTATCTTTCGTGCGCGTGAAGCCGTAGCCGAGCAATTGCGACCACAACTGGGTACGTCGAAGGACAGGAGATGGTGAAATGAGCGAAAAATTATCGGCCTTGATGGATGGGGAGCTCGATCATGGTCAGGCGCGATCGGTTATCAAGTCGCTAGGATGCGACAATGCTTCCCGCGAGCAATGGAATTTGTACCACGTCATCGGCGAATCCTTGAGGGGCGACGACTTTGTAAATGCCAGCCGCCACGATGAGTGTACCAATGCAATTTTTGCTGCGCTCGCCCTGGAGCCAACGGTGTTGGCACCGCAAATGATCAAGCAGCCCGTCGAACGGCGGACACGAATCGCTTTGGCGATGGCCGCCTCAGTGATTACGATTTCTGCGGTTGGCGTGGTTGCGGTGCAGCAACAGAGTGGTCAGGTTTCATCGGTTCAGCTGGTTCAACAAATTGCACCCAAGGCGGTCGCAGTGAGCAAAATTCCGCAAATAGATGCTAATGCAATGGTAAACGACTATCTGGTATTGCATCGTCAGTTTGCCAACCCTGGCGCGTTTCAGCCTGCGGCCTTGAACCGGGATATGCGCAGTGTTAATGTGCCGCAAGCAGTCGGCAAATGAAGCAGTGAGACTCGTGTTTATTCCGGCATTTTGAAAATAAAAAGAGCCGGTCATAGCATACCGCTAGCGAGTTGGCATACAGGGAGTTTTAGTTTTTTGGCGCATGAATTGAAATGAACAGCAGCGTAGGGTCACCATCATTGTTTGCGGCACTCTTGGCCTTGACTGGATTGTTCGGCGGTGCTGTCTATGCACAGTCAGTCCATTTTAGATCCAAAATTATTGCGCCCATTCCTGAGCAGTCCGGGCACTCTGTTGCGCCAGTACCATACGCCGCAACAAGAATTATCATGCCGCCTACTAACCCTGCGACGCTCCCAAACTTGCAATATCCGCTATCGGCAAACGAAAGGGGCAGGGTAAGCCCGCTACCTTCTGAAGGTGCCGAATGGATTGACCGTATTGCAAAGTCAGCGCGTGAACTGCCATATACAGGCGTTTTTATTCAGCAGACGGCCGACGGCATGAGCACTTCACGAATTACACATCTGGTTGACCGTCACGGCGTGGAGCTCGAAAAACTCGAAATGCTTGATGGTCCGCAGACGGAGATTATTCGACGCAACGAGGAAATGTTTTGCTATCACCCAGAGGCCAAGACGGTGCGAATTGACAGGCGCGTAAGTGGCCGCTTCTTTCCATCACTTATTTCCAGCAATTCCAAAAGCATTACTGAAAACTACAGCGTGAAACTCGGCAACATCGAGCGAGTCGCGGGCTTTGATTGCCAATGGGTGATTCTGCAGCCCAAGGATGCGATGCGTTATATGCAAAAGTTATGTGCGGAGTTGAGTACCGGCTTGCTGCTGCGTGCGCGTCTCTACAATGACCGCAATCAGGTTCTCGAGCAATTCATGTTTACCCAGCTCGATCTTAGTCGCAGCGTTGCCAAAATTTCACTGCGGTCCCAGTTTGAGCAACTGCCTGGTTGGCAAATGACGGAGGCGACAAAACCGAACAGCGCCGTTGATACGGGCTGGCGTGTTGCTACTCTGCCAGCGGGCTTTAAGAAGGTTGCCGAGATGATTCGTACGTTGGTCGGGCGCCCGGCACCAGTGTCGCAACTGGTTTATTCGGATGGACTTTCGCATGTGTCCGTGTTTGTCGAGTCGATGCCTGGTATTGGCCAGACCTCAGGAGCCCGGATGACAGACGACAGTCCGATAGCGTTTGCCATGCGACCTGTGGCAGATTATCAGATCACCGTAATGGGTGAAGTGCCGGTGGCTGCGGTACAGGCAATTGCCGATAGCGTGATGCAAAAAGGCCGATAGGATTGGCTTAAGATCATCTGAGATTTGTATTTCCTGGCGGGAACGCCCAACAGGATTTGCGGTTTGTCGCCGGGCTAGCCCGGCGATTCGTTTCAAAACGGAGAAAACATGAATGTAAGTAATATCAACAATCGCCTGAGAGTCCTGACGGCTTCGCTTTTCATTTTCGCGGCAATGATTTTTTTCCTGGGAAACCAGGCGTTCGCAAAGGACCTGCCGGATTTCACAGAGCTGGTTGAAAAACATGGTGCCGCCGTTGTAAACGTTAGCACCAAGGCGCGAAGTGCAAGCGCGCGCGGCCAACAGCAGCCCGACGAAAATGATTTGTATGAATTCTTCCGACGGTTCATGCCGCCAGATGCAATTCCGAGCCCGCGCGGTAACCCAAATACGCCACGTAGAAATCCGCGGCAACCAAGCCCCAAAGAAGAGTCGCCACTGCGTGATCTGGGTCTGGGTTCCGGCTTTATTATTTCCACAGACGGATACGTGATTACCAATGCGCACGTCGTTCTACGTGCCGATGAAGTGACGGTCACGCTGACTGACAAGCGCGAATTCAAAGCCAAGGTCATCGGCACCGACGAGCGTACTGATGTTGCGGTCTTGAAAATAGACGCAACCGGACTTCCAAAGGTCACACTCGGCGACTCAGACAAAGTGCGCGTTGGCGAGTGGGTCCTTGCAATCGGGTCGCCGTTTGGATTTGAGAATACCGTGACCGCTGGAATTGTTAGTGCCAAGAGCCGTGACACCGGCGACTTTGTGCCGCTTATCCAATCGGATGCCGCCGTTAATCCGGGTAACTCCGGAGGGCCACTGTTTAACAGCAGGGGCGAAGTGATCGGAATCAATTCGCAGATTTTCAGCGGCAGCGGTGGTTATCTTGGTATTTCTTTCGCCATTCCCGTCAATACCGCGATGAACGTTGCCGATCAGCTCATGAAGACCGGCAAGCTAAACCGCGGTCGCATCGGCGTATTGATGAGTCAGAACCCAATCACTAAGGATCTGGCTGAATCGTTGGGATTGCCCAGCGCCAAAGGCGCCTTGATTGATGAAGTGGCCGAAGATAGCCCCGCGGAAAAAGCGGGCATGCTTTCGGCAGACATCATCCTGAAAGTTAACGGCAAGCAAATAGACACATTCATCGATGTCACCCGCGCCATCAGCAACACTGCACCCGGCACAAAAGTTGTAATGACGGTGTGGCGCAAGGGCGGACAAAAGGAAATAACCGTGACTGTTGGTGAAACGCCAGGCGATACCATTGTTGCCAAGGCGACTGACAAGAAGGACGACAAAAAGAGTGTTACGCCGGATCGTTTGGGACTGGTCGTTGGCGAACTCACCGAAGTCGAACGTAAAGCGAAAGCACAGCCTGATGCAGCCAAAAAAGCGAAGAAAACAGAATTTGGCGTGCAAGTACGGGAGTCGGATGGTGCGGCAGCACGAGCCGGGATCCGAGAGGGTGACATCATCATTGCGGTAAATAACACCGACGTAAAATCCGTTAGCCAATTCAATGACATCGTCGCGAAGTTGGACGCGAAAAAAGCAGTTGCCTTGTTGGTCAGGCGCGACACTCAGACCCAATACGTTACCCTTCGAATTTCGGATCCCAAATAGGCCTTGAAAAAACTGACCGTGCTGTCGAGAAGTTATTGCCACCTTTGCGACGACATGGTTGCCGGGCTCCAATCATCGCTACAAGTGTTTGAGGATCAATACGTATTTGATGTAGTTGATATCGATCTGTGTCCAGCGCTTGAAGCGAGATGGGGCGACAAGGTGCCAGTACTTCTCGATGGTGACATTGAGATCTGCCACTATTTTCTAGATGCAGATCGCTTGCGGCAATGCCTGTCGCCTGGTGAATAGCAGGTTGCCAAGCGGACAATTCGCTGGCGCTTTTAAGGTAGAATGCGCGCTTGCAACAAATAAGGGCACCCTTGCGTGCCCTTATTTGTTGTTGGACATCACAATACTATGAATTTAATACGAAATTTCTCAATTATCGCCCACATTGATCACGGCAAGTCTACGCTCGCTGATCGCATCATTGAGCGCTGTGGCGGACTTTCTTCCCGTGAAATGGCGTCTCAGGTACTCGACTCCATGGATCTGGAACGGGAACGCGGAATAACCATCAAGGCGCAGACGGCCGCACTCACATACAAAGCGCGAGACGGCCATACCTATGAGCTAAATCTGATCGACACACCCGGTCACGTGGATTTTTCGTACGAAGTTTCACGCTCGTTGTCGGCCTGCGAAGGCGCATTGCTTGTGGTTGATGCCTCGCAAGGCGTAGAGGCGCAGACGGTTGCGAACTGCTATACCGCGCTGGATCTGGGCGTAGAGGTTACGCCTGTCTTGAACAAAATTGATTTGCCGAGTGCCGATCCTGCCCGTGTAATCGCGGAAATCGAAGACATCATTGGCATCTATGCTGAGGATGCCGTGCAATGCAGTGCCAAGACGGGTGTTGGCATCGACGAGGTGATTGAGACCGTAATCGCCAAGGTCCCACCACCGAAGGGGTCGGCATCCAATCCGTTGAAAGCTCTCATCATCGACTCCTGGTTTGACAATTATGTGGGTGTCGTCATGCTGGTGCGAGTTGTCGACGGTGTTTTAAAACCAAAGGACAAGATACTTTTGATGGCCTCGGGCGCGCAGCACTTGGTGGAACAGGTGGGTGTTTTCACGCCACGCTCACAGTCACGACCAATGTTATCGGCCGGTGGAGTAGGGTTCATTATCGCGGGTATCAAGGAACTGAAGAATGCCAAGGTTGGCGATACTGTGACGCTGCTGGAGAATCCCGCCAGCGAGGCATTGCCAGGTTTCAAGGAAATCAAGCCACAAGTATTTGCCGGCCTATATCCGATTGAGTCTAATCAGTACGATGCGTTACGTGACGCCCTTACCAAGCTTCAATTGAACGACTCTTCGTTACGCTTCGAGCCCGAAACCTCACAAGCACTTGGATTTGGATTTCGCTGCGGCTTTCTCGGTCTGTTGCACATGGAAATCGTGCAGGAACGCCTCGAACGCGAATACAACATGGATTTGATTACCACTGCGCCCACAGTGATTTACCAAATCGTGTTGCGTGACGGCACCGTCAGCGAAATTGAAAATCCGTCGCGCTTGCCGGACCTGGCAAAAATTGAAGAGATCCGCGAGCCGATGATCATTGCGACGATGCTAATGCCCCAAGAGTATGTTGGGTCAGTCATCATTTTGTGCAACCAGAAACGCGGCATGCAAGTCGACATGGAGTACCACGGTCGACAAGTCATATTGAAGTATGAGATGCCGATGAACGAAGTAGTAATGGATTTCTTTGACAAATTGAAATCAGTCTCACGAGGGTATGCGTCGCTGGACTACGAATTCAAGGAGTATCGTGCCTCCGACCTGGTAAAGCTAGACATCCTCATAAACGGCGATAAAGTTGACGCGTTATCGTTGATAGTACATCGCGCAAACAGCCAGTATCGCGGACGCGAGCTCGCAAGCAAAATGCGGGAACTGATTCCGCGTCAAATGTTCGACGTGGCGGTGCAGGCTGCGATCGGCGCAAACATCATTGCGCGTGAAAATATTAAAGCGTTGCGCAAGAACGTTATTGCGAAATGCTACGGGGGTGATATTTCTCGCAAACGAAAACTGCTTGAAAAGCAAAAGGCAGGCAAGAAGCGAATGAAGCAGGTTGGTAACGTGGAAATCCCGCAGGAAGCGTTCCTGGCGATCTTGCAGGTGGATGGAAAGTAAGGCGAATTGGTGTTTGATCCGTTTGAATCGCCATCTGTCGCATGGGAATTTGAAAGCGATCAATGCGATCCATAATCAGGCGGGACGAAAAACTCCACTAACTCTGGAAGAGACGAAAAACAATGAATTGGGAAATGATTGGTTGGATCGCACTGGCGGCAAGTGGACTGGTAATTGTTGTGAGCTTGTTTGTTGGCGACAGCAAGACAGCAGCGACTTCATTGCCGTCAGTCGATGGGTCTGCAAATCACCATCCTATTCACGCGTGGCTTGAAATTGCCTGGCCGGTATTTTTCATTGCCGCAATGGGAATGTTGACGCTAAAGGAAATCATGGGATTTCCAGCGGTATTGCTGTTGGCGACCGTGTTGACTGGTTTCATATGGGCGATCGACGCCATTGCGCTTAGGAAAAAACGCCCCGCAAATACCACTGAGCCAGTAGTAATTGAAATGGCGCGCAGTTTTTTTCCGGTCATACTTATCGTATTCGTGCTGCGGTCTTTTTTGTATGAGCCGTTCAAAATTCCATCCGAGTCCATGGTGCCGACACTTGTCGTCGGCGATTTCATCCTGGTCAATAAGTTCGCCTATGGCGTACGGTTGCCAGTTGCCAACAAAAAAATCATTGATATCGGGCTTCCCAAGCGTGGCGACGTAATGGTGTTTCGCTACCCAGTGAATCCTGGCCTGGATTTTATTAAGCGGGTTGTAGGAATTCCGGGAGATAGGATTGAGTACAAGAGTAAGCGGCTGACTATAAACGGCGTGCCATTAGTAACTGAAAAGCTCGACTCACAGACTCGTGTTGATGACCGACTGGCCGTCCAGAGTTACGACGTCATTCGGGAAGCACTCGGCGAGAAGCCGCATATTTCCTATTTAGACCCAAGAGCGCCAGACGTTCGTCTAGGAGGTGTCGGACAATTCCCAAATCGCGCTAATTGCGAATACAATGACGAGAAAATGTCTTGTGTTGTTCCCGCAGGACACTATTTTATGATGGGTGACAACAGGGATAATAGCGAAGACAGTCGGTACTGGGGCTTTGTGCCCGAGGAAAATATCGTTGGAAAAGCCGTTCTGGTCTGGATGAATTTTGGTGCCATGAAGCGAATCGGTACCTCCATTGAGTGAGCGTTTATTATGGCTGCGAGGAATGCATGAAAACACCGAATAGAAGTCTTCGGCACCAGCGGGGCATTGG
>JBDTPE010000089.1:0-8257 GCA_039932875.1 Betaproteobacteria bacterium
CGTGACGCTGCGTGCGCCTTGTTCCCCCCTGTTCCGATGGACGATGTGTCGCCGACGACGCCAGCGCACAGTGACCGACTACTGGCGCTCGGCTATCTGGTCGATTTCACGTTGCCGTTTGTGGCCGACTTGATTGCGGCCCTCGCTACATTCCGCGATCAAGCGCGCGTAGACATGACGGTGTACGCCGTTAGTCCAATAGAACCTGCCTTGCTCGAAGCCCTGCTCGTGACCGGTATTCGAGTCGTTCAAGTCGCGACGTTTGACGAGCAGCGCACGGCGCAAACGATTCGGTCGGAAAACCCTGACATCCTGATCGATGCGGCCTCGTTCGGACCTTACGCCAAGCCAGGAATTCTGTCGTATCGGCCCGCGCGCATCCAGGTGACGATGCCTGGCTTCGACAGTCCGCTAGGTGTCGGCGAGCTTGATTTTCGGCTATCTGATCGGGTAGTGGACCTCGACTTGGATCGCAGACAAGGTGAACCCTTGGCGATATTCGTAGACGGCGGTGTTTTCCCGTTGCTGCCCGCACCGCAAGTGCATTCACAAGTCACGCGACCGCAACTCGGTATCGCGCAAGGCGCCCCGGTGTACGGCATACTCGCGTCGGTCGCGCGCGTTTCCATGCGCTGCCTCATGCTATGGAAAGAGCTCTCGGAACGCGTACCGAATGCGGTTTTTTTTGTTTGTCCGATGCAGACCGCCGATCGCGAGCCAGTCAAGAGGATGTTGGTTGCCAATGGAATCGAGGCAGCACGCATCGTCATGTTGCCCCCATCGCTGCAACGCTTACGGGAGCTCTCTCTGTCCGGCATCGTCGACATCATCCTCGACACCATGCCGGGCAGTGACTATTTCAGCGCGCGTGC
The DNA here is from genome assembly GCA_039932875.1 of Betaproteobacteria bacterium. GTDB lineage: Bacteria > Pseudomonadota > Gammaproteobacteria > Burkholderiales > Usitatibacteraceae > UKL13-2. Next base: position 873 of record JBDTPE010000089.1, read on the forward strand.
GTCGATCCTCAATGCAATTCCGCTGGTGACCATGCCGGGGCGAATGTTTGAAGAGCGGGTCGCGCTTTCGCTGTTGACTCGCGTGGGTGGAGTTGCATTGGTTGCCGACAGCGGTCGCGATTACGTCAATCTCGCTGCGAAGATGGCAACCGATCCGGCGGCGGTTCGTGAAGCAGCAGCGAAGTTATCGGCGCTGCTGCAAACATCAGAAATAGGCAACATGGGCAAGTACGTGGCGAATGTCGAAGATGCGCTATTTCGTGCCGCCCAATCCATAACCACCACTGAATCGGCGCGATGACGGCGCATTTGAGCGAGGCCCGTACACTCCTGCAGAGTGGACAAACCAATCTCGCCGCGCAGCGCCTGGCACATATCACCGCAGCGGAACCCAGAAACGCTGAGGCTTTTGCGCTGCTTGCAACTGCGTTTGTACGCATGCAAAGGCTACCCGACGCACAGCGCTCTATACGGTGCGCGATTGCACTCAATCGTGAAAGTGCGGATTTCCTGCTGACGGCGGCAAACATCGAACAGGATCTTGGCAATCCGCAATCTGCCGTTGAATTGCTGCGGCAGGCATTGCGATTGCAGCCAGCATTTGCGCAGGCACACAACAACCTGGGTATTGTTTTGTCCGAACAGGGAAAAATTCAGGAAGCAATTGAAGCTTTTGTCGAGGCGATTCGTTTGCATCCCGGATATGCACGGGCGCACGCGAATCTGTCCGCCACAAGAATGCGTACCCTGCAGTTACCTGAGGCGCTGCAATCTGCTCGTCGCGCTGTCGAGTTGCAGCCGGATTACGCGCATGCGCACCATTTGCAAGCGAATGCATATTCGATGCTGGGAAATCTTGACGCAGCCGAGACTGCATCGCGCAATGCGTTGCGTTTGAACGCAGCGCTGGTCGAATCGTCGTTGCTGCTGGCGCAAGTGTTGGCAAAACTCAAACGCGCCGATGAAGCCGAACAGGTCGTTCGTCACGCTCTCACGCTATCGCCCAAGCGACCGGAATTGTGGAGCCTGTTGGGTGACATTCTTAGCGGCCACGACGATATGCAGGGTACGCTGGAGGCTTATCAGCGCTCACTGGCGCTGCGACCAAATGATCTAACTACCAACGCGCGTGCCGCGCTTTTACTGCCATATGTGTATGCAAGCGAAGCGCACCTTGCCGCCTGCCGGGATCGCTTTGTACACGGCATGGAATACTTGAATGCGAATGCCGAAGTCCTCACCCGCAGTGTGACGCGAGATCGCTTCGGCGATGCGGTCCCCAACAACTTTCTGCTTGCCTATCAAGGTGGAAATGACACGGAACTGCAACGGCTGTATGGCGATTTTGTTCATAGGCTGGTCTTGCAAGCCATGCCTGAACAGGAGAACGCGTTGGCAGTATTGCGCACCAGACTCGGCCAAACGATTGGACGCCGACGCATCCGTGTGGGATTCTGCAGCCGCTTTTTCTTTCGCAGTACAGTCGGAAATTATTTTGCGAGCTGGATCACTGATATCGATCGCAGTCAGTTCGAAGTCTTTGTCTATCACCCGCACGTGGTCGAAGACGAAGTCGTCGCCCGAATACGCAGTGCCGCCGACCATTTCATTCAAGGCGCCGAGAATTTCGCATTTTTCTCGCAGCGCATTGCCGCAGATGAACTCGATATTCTCATCTACCCAGAATTAGGGATGGATTTGACATGTTTTATGCTGGCGGCGCTCAGGTTGGCGCCTGTGCAAGTCTGCGCCTGGGGTCATCCAGTGACATCCGGTCACCCGGGCATCGACTTTTACATCTCCTGCGCAGCAATGGAACCTGCCAATGCAAACGAGCATTATTGCGAGCGGCTGCTTATGCTTCCCGGTATCGGTACGCGTTACGAGTTGCCGACGTTGTCACCGGAGGCTGCCGCGAAAACCCGCGTTGACTATCAGCTGCCGCAAGATGCACACCTCTACCTGTGTCCGCAGTCGTTGTTTAAAGTGCACCCCGCAAATGACCGGCTGCTTGTCGCCGCGATGGTGAACGATCCCAAGGGGGTTCTGGTAATGTTCGCGGGCCAGAACGATGGCGTGACACAGAAGTTTGTCGCGCGTCTTTCAGCCGCATTCGCCGCGAGCGGTCTCGCGCCGCAAGGACGCGTGAAACTGCTTCCGTTCACCGCACATGACGACTACAAGCGCATCAATGCCCTGTGCGATGTGATGCTCGATACGCTACATTGGTCCGGTGGCAATACTTCACTGGATGCATTGGCGATGGGCCTGCCTGTTGTAACGTTGCCCGGCGAATTCATGCGCGGAAGGCAGACAATGGGTATGCTTAGACTGCTCGGTGTTGAGGAGCTCATCGCGACCTCCGCCGATGATTATCTTGTCATCTGCGCGCGGGTAGCCAACGACGCGCAATATCGGCAACACTTGTCGCAGAGGATTCTTGCCAATAGCGCACGTCTGTTCGACGATCCCGCCCCGACTGCGGCGCTTGGCGAACTGTTTAAAGTGATGCTTCATGAAGTCGGCGGTGCCATCGCGCAAGCGCCCCCGCCGCTCAGCTAGGCAGCCATTGCACGAATGACCTCGCCGCCGCCAGCATCGCCGAACGCCGTTACTTATGCAGAGAGGGCTGCAGAGGAAGGGCAGGCGCTTCTTGAGAAAAATGATTTGCAGGGTGCACATGCGAAATTCGCGCAGGCTGTAGCGTTGCAGCCAGAAGCAGCGATTTGGCACAGCCGCCTGGCTGCCGCGGAGATGCTGCTGGGTAATGCGGACAACGCATTGAGATCGATTGGCCGTGCCATCGAACTTGATCCCGGCAATGCCGCGTGGGCCGAGCAGCACGCGAGCATTCTCTATCGGGCGGGAAACATTGCCGCCGTCATCGAATTCTACGAGGCTCGCGTCACCGCGAATCCACAGAGTCTTGCCGCATGGCGATCGCTGGCGCGATTATTGAACGAATCGCGGCAATTTGCGCGCGCGGATACCGTCATTGCACAGGCCTTGTCCACTATTGGTCCGGATCCTGCGCTGCTCACGTTGCAGATATTTGCCCAGCAGGAATTAGGTTACGCAGGGCAGGCGCGCGAGATCGCCAATCGCGCGATGGCGCATTTTCCGGACCACCTGTCGTGTCTGTTTGACGCAAAGTTGATGCTGCCAATGGTGTACGCGAGCGTCAGCGATCTTCATGCCCAGCGCCAGCGTTATACACAGGGGCTCAGCGATATAGAAAACATGTTGCCAGACCTAAAGCGTGATCCTCGGCGCGTGTATAACCTGGAGCGCAGCAATTTTCTGCTCGCTTACCAGGGTGAAAACGACCTCGACCATCAGCGCCGCTACGCAAATATTCTTGGCACACTGATTCAAACAGCGGATCCGCAGTTGCGCGAGACGCCGCACGATCTTCGCTGGGATGGAGGGCGGAAGTTGCGTGTCGGGTTTGTCGGCAAGTGGTTTTATGCGTGCACGGCGGGAAACTATTTCGAACGCTGGATTACCAGACTTGATCCGACGCGGTTCGAGCGCTTCGTCTACTACACCGGTCAGCCGAGCGACGATGTCACCGCGCGTATCGGTACCGCAGCTGAACATTTCACGCGGTTGCAAAGCGATGTGCGCAGCAATGCCCTGCGCATTCGTGCCGATAAACTGGATATCCTCATCTATCCGGAAATCGGCATGAGTACGAGTTCATATCTGCTCGCCAGCCTGCGCCTTGCACCCATTCAGTGTGCGGCATGGGGACATCCGGTGACGACTGGTAATTGCGCGATTGACACTTTTTTCAGTTGCGGGCTGATGGAGCCGGCGGATTATCAAAATCACTACTCGGAACGCGTCGTGTTGCTCGATGGTATCGGCGTTGACTTCGCGATGCCACCGCCCGAGTTACCCGCTTCACGCGCTGACTTTAACTTGCCTGCCACCGGCAGATTGTATTTTTGTCCGCAATCCATATTCAAGATTCATCCCGACGTGGACGAGGCGCTGGTCAATATTTTGCAGTCCGATAGTAGCGCCGTACTGGTGTTTTTTCAGTCCGACAGCCGCGTCATCACGATGGCTTTCGCAGACCGCCTGATCAAGACGCTGGTTGAGCGCGGTATCGCCGCAAAGGGACAAATGAAATTTCTGCCGCGCATGGACACGGGCAGTTTTCGCAAAGCATTGAAACTCGCCGATGTAGTGCTCGACCCTTTCCATTGGTCTGGCGGCGGCACCAGCCTCGATGCACTCGCCGGTGATGTGCCGATCGTGACGCTGCCCGGACGCTTCATGCGTGGCCGGCAGACGGCCGCAATGCTGGGGATGATGGGTGTCGATGCCTTGATTGCCACTGACGTCGATAGCTATGTCAAAACCGCCGTCGACGTAGCCTCGAACCGAACGCTCAACAATGACTTGCGGGCCACGATCGCTGCAAACAAAAGCGCGCTGTTTGATCGCGCCGACCTCAACAGCCAATTTTCCGATGCGCTCTATGCGCTCGCTACCGAGCCGCCACGCGCGCGCAATGGCGATTGACTTTATTGTCGCTCGACGGGCTGCGATTCGACTGCCTGGATCAAACACTGGCGCGCTTCACCGGGCAAAACCGCGCCAGCAACCGCACCGATGCTGGCGTTTCAAGTACATTCCCAGCTTTGCATGGGGCTTGAACAAGAATCACCGCAAAGCCGTCCCGTATAATGGCGCACGCAATCCGCCCGCCAGCAATGACCCAGCCATCTGTCCATCCCGTTGTTAGTATTGTCGTCCCGGTCTACAACGCCAGCGCATATCTCGATAGCTGCCTTGACAGCTTGAGTACTCAGGACTTTCGCGATCTTGAAATCGTCGTCATCAACGATGGCTCGACCGATGGCAGCGGAGAAAAGCTCGCGGCGTGGGCAACACGCGATGCACGCATCCGCGTCTTGTCGCACCCGGGCAATGCCAATTGCGGCGTTGCTGCCACACGCAATCTGGGCTTGCAGCATCTACGCGGCGAATACCTCTGGTTTGTCGATGCCGATGATCGCGTACGGCCAGGCGCGATTTCTCAACTCGTAGCGATTGCCACCGCGCAGCACGCTGACGTGATCGCGTTCAACGCGGAGGAGACGCGTGATGGGTTTGCAACCCGCAACGTTTATCAACAGCCAAAACCTGCGGGCGTGGTACGCGGCGAAGAGTGGGTCAGGTTGAGTTGTCAGCAGAAGGAAAGCCCGCACGCGGTCTGGCTGCGCTTCTATCGCTGCGCATATCTGGAATCCTGCGGCATGCGCTTTTGTGCCGGTAACGGGCACGACGACATCCCGTGGATTACAGAGGGCGATCTACGCGCCGAACGTTTCACCTATGTCGATGCCGTTCTCTACGACTACGTGCGCAATACACAGTCAATTACGGGTAGTGCAAGCAGTCGAAGTCTGCTGCGCCGTGCCGAAGGCATGCTGGTCGTGATTGATTGCCTGCGCGATATCAATCAGCGCGTCCCGATGTCCGACGAGACGCGTAAATTTTTGCGCGCTGACATGGTCGGGCAGGGGTTGCAGATCGACCGGCTGCGACAGCATATTGCCGATCCTGAAATACGAAAACAGCTGAATGATCAGGTGAAGCGTAAAAATCTCTGGCGCAGCCTGTGGCCCGATGCCACGCGCCTGACCCGCAAACGTCAGCTTGCCCAGGTCATGCTGCGCGAATGGTGGCACGGTTGAACATGCCCGCCGTCAGCGCAGCGCGGTCCACTGAGACTATCTCGACGTCTTTCCTGATTCGCTTTGCCACTGTCGCTGCCGGTATCGCGATTCTCGTTTCACCATTCCGTGCCAGTGCCGGTCTGCGCGGTGCAATGCTGCTACTGGCTGGATTGGCAATTCTGTCCGCCTACGTGCGAGCCGGCCAGTTCCGGCAATTGATGCTGCCTTACAAAGTCCTCGTGATCGCCACTGGCGCATGGTTGCTGGCAGCGTCGGCCTGGTCGTTTGTCGGCCCGTCGCCGCTGGAGAGCCTCTCGGTGGTGAAGCGCGACATCCTTACGCCGATGCTGGCATTTATGGTGTTCTACGCGTTGACGCGTACCCGTGCCGACATGCTGCGCTGGATCTCGATTCTTACTGTCGGCCTGTTTGTATTGACCGTCATGGTAATGCATGAACCATTCGATCCGCTGGCCACTTTGCAGGAATCCGATTATTTGACGGTAGGCTTGCTCTCCACATGGATCGTCACGCTGGCGCCGGTGCTCGCGCTGTCGTTATTTGCCGATAGGAAATGGCGCCGCCGCGGGTTATTCCTGGCGGTCGTCGGGCTGTGCTGCCTGCTGATATCGGCGTGGCTATCCGGCAACCGCACGGTGTGGGCTTGCTTTGCCGCAATGGTGGTGATGGCGACTTTTTTTGGCAGTCAGGGACGCGCCATCACCGGTGCACGCTGGCGCTCGACGGCGATAGTGCTGGTGCTGCTGACCGTGCTGGTGTCATTCATGTTCGCTGCGATGCAGTTTCGCGCACGGACCCAGGCGCCCGCAGGCACCGGACCGCTGACATTTCTACTCAGCGATAATCGCGCGCCGATTCTGTCGGTCGCAGTCGACATGATCAGCGAGCGCCCCCTGCTTGGCCGCGGCTATGACAATCCAAATATCGGCGACCTGTTTGCCGCACGATTCGACACACCCTGGCTGCGGAATTATGTACACCAGCCGCACAACGTGGTGCTCAATCACGCCTTGCAGATGGGCGTGACTGGCGCGCTGGTGATCCTCTTCCTGTTTGTAGCCCTGGCGTGGACATTCATGCGGCGTTTGCCGCTAGGCGGATTGGCACGTCTGGCTGGATTGTGTGGGATCGCGTTGGTGACCGGCGTCTTCCTGCGCAACATGACCGACGATTTTTTCAACCGCCACACCGTACAGTTTTTTGGTGCGGCTGCCGGTATGCTGCTCGGGCTGGCTACACATCGGCCACCGCTGAATTTGCGAAAGTCGCCGCGCAAATAGAGAGTAAACACAAGCACTGGCGAGCTTCGCAGGTCAAAAAGACGCCAGGTGCCGCACCAGTGGCTGAGTTTACCAATTTGCACGCTACACATCTCCCTGCGGATGCTGTCAGTGACTGCGGAAACTAGCGATGCTTCCAAATAAATCGCAGCGCTGAACTCACGAATAACCAGACGTGGCGCACACTCTTCGCCGCTGCACCGCCACCTGCGTGCACGATGCGCACATCCGCCACCCGCGCAATGTCGGCAAAGGACGCAATGCGATAGCTGAGATCAAAGTCTTCGAAGTATAGAAAAAACGCGGGATCGAAACCTTGCACACGATCCAATACAGTCCGCCGCACCAGCATAAAACAGCCGCTGGCAATTTTTACGTCAGTCAGACCCGC
>JBDTPE010000090.1:0-8179 GCA_039932875.1 Betaproteobacteria bacterium
CTGGGCCGCATTGATTTTTTCCTGGCGAATGTTGATGCCGTCAGCGGTGTTGAAACCGTGATGAATGAAGGCGGCATGACCGAGCGTATCAGTCACGATCCGCTGGGCGTGATCGCCAACATCTCGGCGTGGAACTATCCTTATTTTGTCGGTGGCAATGTGTTCGTCCCCGCGCTGCTCACCGGCAATGCCATTCTCTACAAGCCCTCAGAATTTGCCACACTCACCGGCTGGCATATCGCGCGCCTGTTGCACGAAGCAGGTATCCCCGAGGACGTGTTCATCCCGATCATTGGCACGGGCGAGGCCGGTGCTGCATTGCTGGAACAACGACTCGATGGCGTGTTTTTTACTGGCTCATACGCGACAGGCGCAAAAATTGCCTCGGCTGTCGGACCGCGCATGATCCGCATGCAGCTGGAACTCGGTGGCAAAGACCCGACATATGTACGCGCAGACGCCGACGTAAAGGTTGCAGCCCAATCGCTGGCCGACGGCGCCATGTACAACACCGGCCAAAGCTGTTGCTCGGTGGAGCGCATTTACGTTGACGCCAGCATCTACGATGCCTTCGTGGACGCATTCATGACAACAGTAAACGGTTTCAAAGTTGGCGACCCGCTGGATGAATCGACTTACATCGGCGCTCTGACACGCGCGCCGCAGCTCGATGTGTTGGAAGCACAAGTCGAAGACGCTGTCGCGAAAGGCGCGCGCCTGCTCACCGGCGGCAAGCGCATCCAGCAAGCAGGCAACTGGTTCGAGCCGACCGTACTGGCGGACGTCAATCACGACATGGAATTGATGCGTGAAGAGAGCTTCGGCCCGATCATCGGCATCCAGAAAGTCGCCGGCGACGACGAAGCCATCATGCTGATGAACGACACCCGCTACGGCCTCACCGCAGGCGTATTCACGCGCGACCCTGCAAAGGCCGAAGCGCTGCTCGCACGAGTCAATGCCGGATCGGTGTACTGGAACTGCTGCGATCGCGTCAGCCCGCGTCTGCCATGGTCCGGCCATGCGGATTCGGGCTTCGGCGTCACACTTTCCACCTACGGCATCCAGACCTTCACACGACCCAAAGCCTGGCACCTGCGCCAGCCATGAGCGCGCCTGCCGGTACCCGGCTGGCGCTCTTCGATCTCGACAACACGCTGCTTAACGGGGACACCGATGTGCTTTGGTGCGATTTCTTGATTGCACAAGGCAGGATCGACGCTACGACGTTCGCTGCCGCCAATACCGACATGGAGCACCGTTACCAATCCGGCAAGGCGACGGCGGCGGAATTTTGTGCGTTCTATGTTTCGTTGCTTAAGGGCATCTCACATTACGACGGCGAATTGCTGCGCCAACAATTTTTCAGTGAATGGATTCGACCGCGTATTTCGGATGACGCGCGTGCGGTTGTCGAAAAGCATCGGGCAGCGGGCGACGTGTTAATTCTCACGACAGCGACCAATCGCTTCACCACCGAGCTGACGGCTAACGACTTGGCAATTGAGCATCTGATCGCGATTGAAACCGAGAGCGTCGATGGCGTATTTACCGGCAAAACGGTCGGTGTGCTCAATATGCGCGAAGGGAAAGTCGTGAGGCTGACGCAGTGGCTGCAGGGACGTGGATGGGCAGAGTCTCTGATAAGTGAGGCGACGTTTTATAGCGATTCGATCAATGATTTGCCGCTGTTGTCTGCAGTCGCGAATCCGGTCGCAGTGGACCCGGATGTAAAGTTGGCGCTTGAGGCTGTGGCGCGGGGGTGGGCTACGCTACGACTTAGGAGAAATGGTTGAAAGGCTAGCGTTGGCGCGGCTCTTGTGGCCTTTACCTTTCGAACGGCAAGCTGGGCGCGGGGTTTCATTTCTTCGCAGGAAATCTGAATCTCACCTCAGGACGTGAAAATTGAATTTATGCATAGCCGCAGTCGGCCCCGCTGAAACGCAGTGATAGGCGCCGATAGTTAGGGTGAAAAGTGTGCGCGAGCGTCATTGATCAGCTGCTGGTTGCCACAAATCGACCTTGTTCCCTCAGAGGTGATGACCCAGCCAAACTTGCCGTACTCCAGGACGTCGATCTCGTCGGGGACGTTGCAACCTCCGCTTTGAGCGCCACAATCAGCGCGTGAGGGTCTTCCACGCGGCAATCGAGCGGATGCCGCTAGCGCTTCGGGCTCGCAACGTGCTGATCGAACAGGATCGTATTGCCGTCAGGATCGGTGACCTTGAAGTACGCTGGGCCTGTTGTTCTCTCGTCAGCTTCGGTTGCAATGGTGATACCCCGCGCTTTCAAGGTGCGCTGTAGTTCGCGCACGTCCTGAAAATCCGTCAACGTCTCTTTGTCCTTTGTCCAACCCGGATTGAATGTCATGATGTTTTTGTCGAACATACCCTGGAACAAGCCGATCCTCGCGTTCCCGCTCTGGAGGACAATCCAATTCTGTTCGAGTTTGCCGGCGACCACCTTGAAGTCGAGCTTCTCGTAGAAGGCCTTGGCTGCCTTGATGTCCTTGACGGTGAGGCTGACAGAAAAATTTCCGAGGTCCATGGCCATATTCTCCTTTGCTGAGTTGGATGGCATAGCGGCCGTGCTGGCAATGGCGATCGAGACCAAAGCGCCGGCAAGCGTGAGGGTGGCTGCTTTCATATGGATTCTCCTTTGAGTGAGGGCACAGCCAGCCTCGTGGTCAGCCAAATGCGGCTGCGACTCGGGCTCGACTGGGTGCTAGCATGCACGAGAATCGAAAAGTGAACCTGACATATCTTGCGAACGCACCGAAAAGCTGCGAGCGCACACTCCGAGGATGTCGTTGAGCGTGTCAACCGCGCGATCGATCACATCGTGCTCAACCTCGCTCAACCTCGCTCAACCGTTGAGTCTTGAGGAAGTTTCCAAAGTGGCCTGCTTTTCTCCATTCAAAAATACGCGACAACCGCCCAATTCATTCCTTTGCCGCATGTGCAGCGTCTTCGATTGATCTGCCCGGAATATGGGGGCTGACATGGAACGCTTTCATGCCAAGCAAAAGGGCAGGTGCGATATCTGCCTCTTCGCTGTCACCGATCATCAGCACGTCTTCGGCTTTTACGCCAAGTAAATCGAGCGCGTAATTGAAGAACCTGAGGTCGGGCTTCCGGACGCCACAGTCGTCAGGTGTCACGACCACTTGAAAGTGTTTGGTTAGGCCAAGCCGGTCGAGTTTCTTGCGCGCCTGCGCTCCCAAGCCGTTTGTCACGATCGCGCGAGGAAGATGCGCGGTGTGATTCAAGAATGCTTGCGCGCCAGGCATCAAGCGCCAGGTTCGTTCGTAGAAACCCAGGTAGCTATTAAAAAGCGAATCTGCTTCTGCATCGGACGGCGCAATGTCGAAGGTCTCTTTCAGGCGAAGTCGACGTTGCTCAATGAAGGTGACCTCACCAAGTGCCATTCTTCGCCACAGGCTTCGTCCGACTTCATCCCAGCGTGCCGCAACAGAATGGTCTTCTTCGCTGCAACAAAGGTTGTGCGTCTTGCGAAACAGGAGGACGGCGTCTGCCATGGCGCCCCGATCATCAATCAGTGTGTCGTCCAGATCAAGAAGCAGGGCGGAGGGCATGGGTTTTGGCGGCCTAATGTGAAAGTGTCGGGCAGTATGGGGCTGGCTCTTTCGACTGACGACTTAAGCTTCAGGTTCGTGGCAAACCGCCTCGATGTTGTGCCCATCCGGACCAATAACGAAAGCTGCGTAGTAGTTTCCGCTGTACTGCGGACGCAGACCAGGTGCACCATTGTCTTTGCCACCAGTCGCCAGTGCCGCGCGATAGAAAACGTCGACTTGCTCTCGATTCTCCGCGGAGAAAGCCAGGTGAAGATGCGCCGGCTTCTCCTCGGTTTGATAAAGGCAAAGTGAAACCGTACCGTTTGGTTGGCTAAGTTCGACACCGTTCGGCGGCCACTCTGTGACAACAGTTACGCCGAGCGGTTCGAGTGCCTTGAGGAAAAATGCTTTGCTCGCTGCATAGTCGCTGACACCGAATTTGACGTGGTCAAACATAAGTATTCCTGAAGGGGTTGGGTCTACGCCAGGCCCGGCGAAATTTTATTGTTTCAAACGTTTGAGCTCAGCCGCTTAGATGATCGGCTTCAGGAACATCCGGCCATACGCGATGAACGCCATGATGAGGCCCAGCACGCCGCTCATGACGATGGACCCCGTCTCGTTGTACTTGACGTGCACGCCGATGAACACGAGGCTCTCGATCGCCAGAACCGTGGCGGCCGCTACTGTAAGCGTCGGCATCCAGCGGAAAGCGCTAGGGACGATCAGCCCGATCACGCAGACGAGTTCTAGGATGCCAAGGGCCATCCAGACTTCCCGCGGTAACGCGGCAAATGACGGGACATCCCCACTTATCTTGTCGAACATGAAGATCTTCATGACACCAGACGCGCCGTACATCAGCGCGGCGAGGACTTGCAGTACCCACAACAAGATGTTCATCGCGTACCTCCTCGCGTCATTGACCGGCAGGTGGTTGCCACAGCTCGACTTTGTTTCCCTCAGGATCGATGACCCACGCAAACTTGCCGTACTCGGAGTCATCGATTTTGTCGAGGACGTTGCAACCTTCCGTCTTGAGCGCGGCTACCAGCGCATGCAGGTCTTCAACGCGGTAATTGACCATGAAAGAGGCTTTGCTGGGCGCAAACTGGTCCCCGCCCTCCGATCCAATGGACCAGATAGTCGTTCCGCCAATCGGCTTGCCATTCGCGTCGGCCCAAGTGAACGCCGTACCGCCCCATGCCTGTACATCAATGCCGAGATGAGTCTTGTACCAAGACTGTAGTGCCGGTGCATCTTTTGCCTTGAAAAAGATACCGCCGATGCCAGTGACTCGCTTCATGGGAACCTCCGATTTGTAGTGGTTGGAGACGATTGCGTCGCAGTCAGAGAAGTGTACGACCGAACGTGCGAGAGGTCTATTGAACGGTACATCAGCAATGTCCATGAAGTGGGATGAACGAGAATATTTCGCCATAAAAACAAAGCCCGCATTCGCGGGCTTTGCTCAGTAGCCGCAACCACTACGCAAACTCAAGCCGCAATCGCTTGCCTCAATTTCAACTCACCACATGCCTTCTGAATCCGCTTGCAAGCTTCTTCCAACACCTCAGTCGAAGCCGCATAAGAAACCCGAAAGTGCGGCGACAATCCAAACGCTGCACCGTGCACAACCGCTACACCTTGTGACTCAAGCAAATAGCCGCAGACATCTTCGTCGTTCTTCAGGGTTTGTCCGGATGGCGTCGTCGCGCCGATCAATCCTGCGCAGCTCGGGTATACGTAAAACGCACCTTCAGGCGTATGGCAATCCAGGCCCGGCGCTTCGTTGAGCATTTTGACGACGAGGTCGCGGCGCTGTTTGAAGACGGCGTTGTTCTTCGGGATGAAATCCTGCACACCGTTCAACGCTTCGACAGCGGCTGCCTGGCTGATCGAACTCGGGTTCGACGTGGACTGCGATTGTACGTCGCCCATCGCCTTGATGAGGTGCTCTGGACCACCGGCGTAGCCGATGCGCCAGCCGGTCATGCAATAGGCTTTGGAGACGCCGTTCATGGTCAGCGTGCGGTCGTATAGCGAGGGTTCGATTTGCGCTGGCGTGAAGAATTTGAAATCGTCGTAGACCAAGTGTTCGTACATGTCGTCTGTCAACACCCATACGTGCGGGTGGCGCACGAGCACGTCGGTGATGGCTTTCAATTCGTCGTGCGTGTAAGCGGCACCGCTGGGGTTGGAAGGCGAATTTAGCAGCACCCATTTGGTTTTCGGCGTGATCGCTTTTTCGAGATCGGCGGCTTTCATCTTGAAGCCGGTCTCCTGCGTGCAGGGAACGCACACGGGTGTGCCTTCGGCGAGCAAGACCATCTCGGGGTACGAGACCCAGTATGGCGCCGGGATGACGACTTCGTCGCCAGCGGAAAGTGTGGCCATGAGCGCGTTGAAGAGCACCTGCTTGCCGCCGGTGCCCACTGTCACTTGTTTGGTGGTGTAAGTGAGCCCGTTCTCGCGTTTGAATTTAGCAACGATGGCTTCTTTCAACTTTGCAGTGCCATCGACGGCGGTGTATTTGGTGTCGCCGCTTTGAATCGCCTTGATCGCAGCCGCCTTGACGTTGTCGGGTGTATCGAAGTCCGGTTCGCCGAATGACAGGGCGATGATATTGCGGCCCTGCGCCTTCAAGGCGGCGGCCTTGGCCGAAATGGCGATGGTGGCGGAGGGTTTGACGCGGGAGAGGCGTGCGGCGAGGAAAGTCATGGCGGGTTCCTGGGATTCAACCGCGATTGTTGCGGTGCAGGAAGATTATACGACGGGCTCGTTGAACGGAAAATTGAGGGTAACCGTTGTCGTGTCCGCAACGAGGCCTGTGCGATAATTCTCTAGGAAAATTCTTAGAAAAATCATGCGCATCCTCCTCTCAAATGACGACGGCTATTTCGCGCCCGGATTGGCCGCTCTTCACGACGCCTTGTCCGCACTTGGCGAGCTAACAGTAGTGGCACCGGAACGTGACCGCAGCGGTGCATCAAATTCGTTGACGCTGGACAGACCACTCTCCATCAGGAAGTCGGCTAACGGCTTCTTTCACGTCAATGGCACGCCGACCGATTGCGTGCATATGGCGGTGACTGGGCTACTTGATTTCGTGCCCGACATGGTTGTGTCGGGAATAAATTCCGGCTCAAACATGGGAGACGATACGATTTATTCCGGCACCGTGGCGGCAGCGACAGAAGGATTCCTGTTGGGCATTCCGGCAATTGCGGTGTCGATGGTGGGCACGACGCATAAATATTTTGAAACGGCCGCTTGGGTTGCCGCTGAATTGGTGGCCCGTTACCAGCGCAATCCGCTAAAGACTCCGACGTTGCTGAATGTGAATGTGCCGGACATCCCTCGCGAGCAATTGCAAGGGTTTGAAACCACGCGTCTCGGCAAGCGGCATAAGGCGGAGGGTGCGGTGAAGGCGAAGAGCCCGCGTGGCGAAACGGTTTATTGGATTGGTGCGGCGGGATTGGCTGCGGACGCTGGGCCGGGAACCGACTTTTATGCAACCGACAACAACCGCGTATCCATAACACCGCTGCAAATCGACTTAACCAATTATCAGCTAATGAAGCCGGTGGCCGACTGGTTGGTGGCATGAGCGTGGCCGCTTCAAAATTTACCGGCTCCGGCATGACCTCCGATCGCACGCGTGCGCGCATGGTGGATGCGTTGCGATCAAAAGGCGTTAAGGTCGAACGCGTATTGACTGTGATGGCCGAAGTGCCGCGACATGTATTCGTCGAGGAGGCATTGCAGGAACGCGCTTATGAAGTTGACAAGGCGCTGCCGATTGGTCACGGCCAAACTATCTCAACGCCGGAAATAGTTGCGATTATGTCGTCGCTACTTTGTGAAGGCGCGCTGGGCATTCCCAAGAAGGTGCTGGAGATCGGGACCGGCTGTGGCTATCAAACGGCGGTGCTCGCGAAATTAAGCAAAGAGGTGTACACCGTCGAGCGCATTGCGCCGTTGATGGACAAGGCGCGCCGTACGCTGCGCGATTTGCGATATTTCAACATCATTTTCAAACACGCTGATGGGCACTTCGGCTACGCCGATGGCGGGCCGTATGAGGGAATCATCATGACTGCGGCAGCGACCCATGTGCCCGACGAGTTGAAGCAGCAACTGGCCATCGGCGGGCGACTGGTGTTGCCGGTGGGCAAGGAATCAGAATCACAGAAGCTGACCGTGATAGACCGCACGGCCAGTGGTTTTACCGAAAAAGTTGTACATGACGTGCGCTTTGTTCCACTCGTACCGGGTATTTTGTAAACAGAAAGTTGGAAGTTATTTCATGAACCTGTCGATACGTCATTTCCTGGTGTTGCCCATCGTTGCAACACTCGCCGCCTGTGCAGCGAATCGGCCCGCTCCCGTGTCGGATTCGCGTCCTGCCGCGCCGATTGCGTCAATGCCAGTCGACACCAAGGTCACGGGCAAACCAGCGCCGGCGATTGCGCCAATGGATTCGGCCAAACAACACATCATTCAGAAGGGCGACACGCTCATCAGTGTGGCGCTCGCCAACGGACTGGATTACCGCGAACTCGCTGCCTGGAACAACATCGTCAATCCAAACGTAATCAA
>JBDTPE010000091.1:0-8139 GCA_039932875.1 Betaproteobacteria bacterium
TTGTTCGAAGGCGAACTCACGAAGCGCAGCATCACATACAAGCGGCTGGATCTTGATTACGCGTTTCATAGCCCGGCAATGGATGGTATCGAGCTTGAAATACTGCATGCACTAGCCAAGTTGCGCCCCAGTGAAACAACCATTCCATTCTTCTCGACCGTGACCGGCGAACTGCTTGACGGACGTGAGTTGCGAGCCGCTTACTGGTGGCACAACATCAGACTCCCTGTACTGTTTTCGCAAATGGTAAAGGGTTTACAAGCAAAGGGTAACAACGTATTTATAGAAATTGGCCCTCATGCGGTTTTGCGCGGCTACCTTAACGACGCCGTGAAGGAAAGTGCCAAGGAAAACGCCCGACCAGGCAGAGTAATTGTCACCCTTGATCGCAAAGACTCGACGCCACAACGCGTGTGGAGCGCCGCAAACCAGGCAATTATTGCCGGCTGCGTGATCGACTGGACGCACCTATTGCCGTGGCGTGGTCGCTTCATCAATTTGCCAAACTATCCGTGGCAACGCGAAACGCACTGGCACCCGACAACCTCACAGGCTGGGGGAGCACTTACACGTCGAAAGGAACACCCCCTGTTGGGATACCGGCTGGCTCAACACGAGCTGACTTGGGAAAATATCATCGACACCAAGCAGTATCCGGCACTCGCAGATCACGTTGTTGGGGATGCGACCGTTTTCCCGGGTTCTGGCTTTGCTGAGTTGGCGATTGCGGCGGCACTGTTAACTTATGGAAGTGAAAGCGCGTCAATTGAGGATGTTGAAATTCGTTCGCCGCTCTTGTTGAGTGACGAACATTCCAAAGTTGTTAGAGTCTCAATTGATCCGGCGGACGGCGCGTTTACAGTTCGGGCGCGCGAACTTGGCAGCGAAGAAGCGTGGAACGTACATGCGGTTGGCAGAATACTACGGGAGCCCAGTCAACACGTTTTTGACACGGAGACCTTCTTAATTCCTGCACGCACTCCAGACTTCGACAAGTCCGGCCATGAAAAGTTAACCCTCGCTGCCGGCCTACGCTACGGTCCTGCGTTTAGCGCGATAGGAAGGGGTTGGATAAACCGGCGTACCGCATGGGCAGAATTTGATGTACCAGTTGGCATCGAGGATGAAATTGGTGACATGAATATTCATCCTGCGCTTCTCGATTGCACGTTCCAGTTAATCATTCAACTTTTGCGTGAGCATCCGGCAAGCCATGACGCTGCGTATAGCGGGCTAACATTTGTCCCTACGAGAATCGAACGAATTACGTTCAGATCCGGCGCGGCAGGCGTTCTGACTCGTCCGGCGGCGGGGCGCGCAACCTTGTTGCGATATACACGTCAGTCAATAGTCGCGGAATTTACCGTATTCGACACAAGCGGACGCGCGATCGCCTGCTTTCAGGGGGTCAGGCTACGCAGTATCCGATTGCAAAAGAGTGCGGCTGATCGCGTCAGACTGCTTGAGGAACGTGCGATTCCTGCGCCACACAAATTTTCACCAGTCGTGACATCCGCCCTTACGTTTGCCGACGTGCATCTCGCGATGAACGAGACCATTAGGCGGTGCGCAGTTGCGGGCATTCATCGTCGTTATATTGATGAAGTCGATCCATTGCTAGATGAAGTCTGCAGTCAATTTGGCATCAGAACTCTGCGTGAATTGAGCGATAACAAACATGATTTATCTGACGCATATCTGGCATCACAGTATGCGACTTTTCCCGAAACTGCCCCCTTCCTCAGGCACATCATCGGTGCCGCCAAAGATGACGGTTTTCTCGTAGAGACTGATTTCGGCTATAGCTTCACGTCAATTGACGCCAGCCAACCATTGCCAGAGGCGATCTGGAATAGTTTGGTGTCAGATTATCCAGACTGCTTTGATATCGTCCATCAGGTTGGCCGGGTGGGCTATCACCTGAGCACTACACTTTGCAAGCCACCAGTACATGAATCGCCAATGCGCCAGCACTCGCCGCGACTGTCGGTGATTGCCCATGTGCTTGGAGCGCAAGGCCGTCAGAGGATTGGCGAAACGCTTCGTGACATCATATCCACAGCACAATCACGATTGGTGGATGATCAGCGACTGGGAATCATCGAAATCAGCGATTCGCCACCATTGTTTGCTGCCGATATATGCGCCGCCGTTGATTTCGATTATTGCGACTACCACTATCTCACGCCCTCGACCGACGCACTGCAACAAACACAGCGTATGCAGGAGCGCTTCCCATATTTGAAAGCCAGTCTATTTGCGTCTGACAATACTGGCATAGAAGCGGTCAGCGCGCATAAGGCACAGCTGATTTTCCTGTCGCTAGACTTCACGACACTTGACCGGGCGCTATATGCGCTTGATGTAGCCAGGGACCGACTTGCACCTGGCGGCTCAATTATCATTGTTGGCATGCACCCATCGCGCTGGATGGATTTTACCTACGGCGAAAACGCTGAATGGTGGCGCAAGACTGCGGACGGAAATCTAGTTTCTACTCAACAGTCGTCACGCTTTTGGCTGCAACAATTGGCCAAGCGCGGCTTTGGCAGCCCCTCTGAGATTGATTTTTCGTCTGACATTAAGTGTGGCCCCTACTTGCTGGTCGCAAGTGCTAATGGTGGCGGCGCACGCCAGCTGGTGGCGCCTCTGGAGCAAGCGGAGAGTAAATCATGGCTGATCGTTACAGACTCGGTCGGTCACTCTGCTCGGGTTGGCGCAAAGGTATCTGCCAGGTTTAGGGAAGCTGGTCACGTCGTCGTGTGCACTACGGCCACTGATGTAATTTCACTGCGCGAGTCTTTGTCTAAAATCGGCCGTGAAACCGGACGCGTAGACGGCGTGCTGCATTTGGCAGGTCTGCGCTTACCCGAAAGGACTTTGTCGGCATTGGCGGATCTTACGCATCATGAAGCTCGATGCCTTGCAGCCCGGTCCATCTCGCAAGCCTGCGAAGAGACTAATACGTCAACAACATGTTGGATCGTGACTTCTGGTGCCATGCAGTCGCTGTTGCCAACCACGTCGCAAGGCGACGCTGGCGTGCGTGAGTGGTCGGCTGAAGCGGCGCTGTGGGGTTGGGGCCGCGCAATGATGAACGAGGCAGGCAATGCCGCAATAAGGCTGGTTGATTTGCCAGCACTGCGTGCAAAAGATGACCTTACCGATGCGCTCGCCCGCGAACTACTGCACGCCGGCGAAGAACTGGAGATAATTTTAGGGCTTAACGGCGCGCGCTTCGTTCCCCGTCTTGGACTTGCGCAGCACGCCGCATCGCTAGTTAACTCGGCGATCCCGAACGGTAGCGACAGCAATGTCGAGCTCGCGTCTGGCGCGGCGAGACCGATCAAAGATTCCACTCAACGCACAAAACAAGATGTCACAATGCGGCTGGGATTTGATTTCCCAGGTCAGTTGCGAAACTTGCGCTGGGAATCTCACCCGCGTGCCACGCCGCGACATGACGAAATCGAAGTTGAAGTTCAAGCGACTGGCCTGAATTTTCGCGACGTCATGTATGCGCTTGGCTTACTGTCAGACGAAGCGATCGAAAACGGCTTTGCCGGTCCAACGCTGGGCCTTGAGTTTTCAGGTGTTGTTCTGTCTGCAGGACGCGAGACTAGCGGCTTTTCGCCCGGCGACCGGGTAGTAGGATTTGGCCCGTCGTGCTTTGCTAATCGCGTTATTACCAATTGGACAGCGCTTTCCCATATTCCGCGCGGATTATCTTTTGAAGCCGCAGCAACTATTCCAAGCACGTTTTTCACCGTCTACTATTCACTCCTGCACCTTGCCCAGCTGGAGCCTGGAGAAACCGTGTTAATTCACGGTGCAGCCGGTGGCGTCGGTATTGCGGCGATCCAGATTGCAAAATGGCGTGGTGCGATCATCCATGCGACGGCCGGGTCAGATGAGAAGCGAGACTTCCTTCGATTGCTCGGGGTTGAACATATTTACGATTCGAGGACGCTTGGCTTTGCAGACGATATTCTCGCGGAAACTGACGGTCGCGGAGTGGATGTTGTACTGAATTCTCTCGCGGGAGAGGCAATCAATCGCAATTTGCGAATTCTCAAACCATTTGGCCGTTTCATTGAGTTAGGCAAGCGTGACTATTACGAAAATACCAAGATCGGGCTAAGGCCATTTCGCAATAACATCAGCTATTTTGGTGTTGATGCCGATCAGTTGATGAGCGAGCGGCCGGTATTGACGCGTCGGCTATTTGGCGAAATGATGCGCTTGTTCGATGAAGGCGTACTGCATCCACTGCCGTATCACGCCTTTGAGGCTGAGGATATTGTCGACGCGTTCAGATATATGCAGCAGGCGCGTCAGATAGGCAAAATTGTCATCACCTATCATCATGAGATCGTTCCAACTCATAATGTTCATGTCAGTCAAGTCTCGGAACAATTGGATGTCGCAGGACTTTCAAGATCGTCATCATTATCGCTACCGCAAGACGCTACTTACCTTGTAACAGGAGGCCTGAGCGGATTTGGTCTGAAGTCTGCCCAGTGGCTTGCATCACGAGGTGCCAGGAACCTTGTATTACTCGGCCGCCGCGGCGCTGCAACTGACGAAGCCAGTGCAGTTCTCAACTCGCTTGAGGGAGCGGGTGTGACTGTTCGTGCGGTGGCGTGTGACGTGAGTGACGAACGTGCACTTTCGGAACTATTTAGCGACATCGCCATTTCGATGCCACCCTTGAGAGGACTTATTCACGCAGCTGCCGTCATTGAAGATAGCCTTATACGCAATGTCTCGGCCGATCAGCTGCATAAAGTGCTTGCGCCAAAAGTTCTAGGTGCGCAATACCTGCACGCGCAGACCCAGCATTTGCCCCTGGATTTTTTCGTATTGTTTTCTTCTGCGACAACTTTGTTTGGCAACCCGGGCCAGGGAAGTTACGTGGCGGCGAACTCGGCTCTCGAATCCCTCGCAATCCACCGCCGTGCTGCTGGCTTGGCGGCCACCTGTGTACGTTGGGGTGCAATTGATGACGTGGGCTTTCTGGCGCGAAACGAAAAACTAAAAGACGCGTTACAGCACAGAATGGGCGGCACCGCACTTCATTCCGGCGCGGCACTTGATGAACTGGAGAAAATGCTGCTACTGAACCAGTCGGGACTAGGCGTAATGGAGCTGGATTGGCGTGCTCTTGCGAGATTCCTGCCGACAGCTGCAAGCCCGCGTTTTGGCGATTTAGCAAAACTAGGTGGCGATGCGCAAGGCGAAGAGGCGAATGCTGACGATATTCAGCGGTTACTTGCAGAGCTGCCGGACGAAGCGTTGCTGCCGACCTTTATCGACATGATCAAGGCTGAAGTCGCGGAAATCCTTCGCGCATCGGTCGACAAGCTCGATACAAATCAATCCATTTTTGAAATGGGCCTTGACTCACTTATGGGTGTGGAGCTAGCCATTGCCCTTGAGGGAAGATTTGGCGTTCGTCTTCCCGTTATGGCATTGAGTGAGAGTCCGACAATTGCCAAGCTTGCTGCCCGCATGATTGCCCAATTGCGTGGAACGGATGGAAGTGCGACGATTTCAGGCTCAGCACCACCGACTCAAACTCAGCAGGTTCAGCAGGTAGTAATGCAGCATGCGGCCGGCGTAAGCCATGAGTCTGTAGAGGAGTTCGTAAGTGAAATTGCTGCTGCTGACCCTGCTGTCCAGCGCCGAATGATCCACTAGCATGCGGCCTAAAACCATATCTGGCTTAACCGCGCAGTTAAAGGACAAGCTGATTCAACAGGCGCTGGAGCGCCGACTTCGGCATGCGACGCAGTCGGACAACACTCCAATGAGCCTGGTTGCTGGTTTCGGTTCGTCGGACAAAATCCCGGAGCAACACTACAAGTTTCATTTGCATCCGGGGTATCAGCAAATTCGAATTATGAATGATGGTGCAGCGCGTCTGGGAATTGGCAACCCATTTTTCAAGCTGCACGAGGGAACCGCAGGCGATACAACTGTCATTGGTACGAAGTCGTATGTCAACTATGCGAGCTACAACTACTTGGGGCTGTCTGGACATCCTGCAGTGACTGACGCAGCAAAAGCTGCGATTGATCGCTACGGCACATCTGTTTCGGCGAGCCGGCTGGTATCCGGGGAACGCCCAATTCATCGACAACTCGAGCAGGCCTTGGCGCGAGTCTACGATGTGGATGATGCAATAACTTTCGTTAGCGGGCACGCAACCAATGTAACGACCATCGGCTACTTATTCGGCCCGAAGGATCTCGTTTTGCATGACGAGTTTGTGCATAACAGCGCGCTGCAGGGCATTCAGCTTTCTGGTGCGCGCCGTCTTTCATTTCCACACAACGACTGGCAGGCTCTGGACGGCATTCTTACTGAACAGCGGCGCCACTTTGACAGAGTACTCATCGTGCTTGAGGGTATCTACAGCATGGATGGCGACTTTCCTGACTTGCCGCGATTTGTTGAAGTCAAACGTAGACACTTCGCATTCTTGATGGTTGATGAAGCGCACTCGTTTGGCGTGATGGGTAAGAATGGGCTTGGCATTAGAGAGCATTTTGGATTGGCAGGAAATGACGTTGACATCTGGATGGGAACGCTGAGTAAGTCGCTCGCCGGTTGCGGTGGTTATGTCGCAGGTGAAACAGCGTTAGTGGAACACTTGAAGTTTCTGGCACCAGGATTTCTGTATAGCGTCGGCATGCCACCGCCCGTCGCCGCATCTTCTCTCGCCGCGTTGCAATGCATGCAGAATGAGCCCGAACGTACCGCACGATTGGTTGAGCGAGGACAGCAGTTTCTTCAAGAGGCGCGCGAAGCAGGCATCAATACCGGAAGCAGCGCTGGGCTTGCCGTTGTGCCGGCTATTATCGGTAGCTCACTGAGTACCGCACGCGTATCTGCAGCAATGTTTGAGCGCGGTATTAACGTTCAGCCAATACTGTATCCAGCCGTGCCGGAGAAGTCTGCGCGTTTGCGTTTTTTCATTTCCTGCCAGCACACACCAGCGCAAATTCACGATACCGTCGAGGCACTAGCGCAAGAGATTCGGCGCATCTAGTCTTGCCGCTTATCGATAGTGCCAAATCACCTGTCCGCAGCCTATCACCAACTGAAGCGCCTGCTTCGAGCGCGGCCGGCGACTAGTACGCAATCCCCGTACCCTCCGATACGCAATTTTGTATTGGACATACTCACCGAGGGACGCCGCAAGAACACGATCCAACTGCTTCTTGAAGTAGACGCAAAAGCGATTCGTGCTCAAATTGCTAAAATAGCAGCGCAGTCGGGCGATAAAATTTCAATTACAAGTTACGTGGCTGGCGTATTGGCGCGAACTGTCGCCGCTGCCCCACTGATGCATGCCTATTTGCACAAGGGACGCGAGCTCGTCATGTTCGCCGATGTAGATCTGTCGGTAATGGTCGAGCGTGAAGTGGATGGAGTATTGCTGCCGTTGCCATTCATTGTTCGAGCAGCCAATCAAAAGAGCTTCGCACAAATCAAAAATGCGTTAGCACAAGCAAAATCGGCAGAGCTCTATGCTGACGGACCACTTTCAGCGCTTGAATCAACCTTCTTTTCCTTACCGCGAGCGTTACGGAGGATTGTCTGGTATTTCGCTCGCAGGGATGCCCATCTTTTCCGAGAGCTCGCCGGGACAGTTGGAATCACGTCGATGGGGATGCACGCAACCGGTCGAGCAATCGTCATCCCGATCACGCCCATGACGCTGACACTCTCAATCGGGACAATTTATGCACACCCGGCGATACGAGAGGGAGTCCTGATCGAACAAGAGTCATTGCAATTGAATCTGTCTGCTGATCATGACATCATCGACGGCGCACCGCTGATGCGATTCGCAGCCGCATTCCAGGAGAACCTTGAACGCGGCATGGCCTAGCTAATGTCCTATTCGATAGTCATCGTCAATACGTTCGAGCAGCAACTCCAATTGCGCAAAATGCTGTTTCCAGGTCGGCAGACTGAAACCCTCCAAGCGCGCTAACTGCGCACGTCGACGGTCGCTCTCTGGCTTCGAGTACTCCTTTATCAAAGCCAGCCAGCGGTGCGCATCCAAAGGGTCAGCATATTCCGGTATATCTGCTGCAAACTCACGAAATACCGCGAGATCACTTGCGA
>JBDTPE010000092.1:0-8066 GCA_039932875.1 Betaproteobacteria bacterium
C
Organism: Betaproteobacteria bacterium; assembly: GCA_039932875.1. GTDB lineage: Bacteria > Pseudomonadota > Gammaproteobacteria > Burkholderiales > Usitatibacteraceae > UKL13-2. Next base: position 2 of record JBDTPE010000092.1, read on the forward strand.
CGGTTACCTGTTTCAATCCTCGCCCGCGCTCTCGCGCGGGCGCAACTGCTGCGAATGAATCGCGCGGATGCACGATCTGTGTTTCAATCCTCGCCCGCGCTCTCGCGCGGGCGCAACTTTGGCTTTGCGTGGCATGGGGTTCCTCGCTGGCGTTTCAATCCTCGCCCGCGCTCTCGCGCGGGCGCAACCCGAGCGTGCTGGCGGTGATGTTGTAGGCGGCATCGTTTCAATCCTCGCCCGCGCTCTCGCGCGGGCGCAACGCGCGAAAATCGCCCTGGTACATTCCGAGAACAATGTTTCAATCCTCGCCCGCGCTCTCGCGCGGGCGCAACTTCGATGCTACATCTCAATGATTCATATGCCCATTCGGTGAAGTCTGCGCGAACCCTAACGGTAGTTGGGCGAATCAACTTGCGCCTTTGTAAAGAAGCATTCTTTTCATCAACACTTTCAATCACATAATGACCGCGCGAACCCGTGCGGCAATCTGTTTCCACTACCGGTCCGCGCATTACACAATCAGCGGGCCGCCAAAGTCTACCGAGCGAAACTTGCCAAACTGCTTGATTTTGCATTCCGTGGGCTCAGTAAGCCGATAAAGCCTCAAGCAGTCTTCCTGTTCATCGATCTCCGCCAGCAAGCGTCGCTCTAGTTCCTCATATTGCATGAGATTGACTTCGCATTCAAACACGGATTTCTGAACGCGCTGGCCGGTGCTTTCGCAGACTTTGGCGACGCGGCGCAATCGTCGCCGGCCTTCCTTGGTTTCGGTGGAGACATCGTAGGTCGCGATAATCATCATGTGCTTTCTCCCAGTCAGCGAACGAGGAACGGTACATAGGATTCCATGTCTCCCCGCAACGTGCGCGCGATCAACCTCGCTTGAAGGAGCGGAACCAGACCGAGCGGCATTTTTTGTTCCAGGAGCGGATGGGTGATCTCTTCCTGCTTGCGCTCCTGGTAGGCGATGACTACGGCTTTGCGAGCGTCACCCTGCAATTGAACCGCACCGCCTTCCCGCATCTCGAATCCGGATGCGTCGATCTGGCCACGATTGACGAGAGTGAGGGCGAGGCGATCCGCGAGGTACGCGCGAAACTCCTCCACCAGATCGAGTGCCAGTGCCGCTCGGCCGGGGCGGACGACGTGAAGAAAGCCCAACTGCGGATCGAGACCGACGCTTTCCACGGCGGACCGGCAATCGTTGGTCAGCATGGAATACAGAAACGACAACAACGCATTCATGCGATCGCGCGGCGGCCGTTTGCTGCGGCCATCCATTTGAAAGCTCTCCCGATAATCGGGACGCACCAGTAGATTCAACGCGCCAAAGTAGCCGCGTGCCGCCTCGCCTTCGATGCCGCGAAGCGTATCGAGGTCCGTGACTTGCGGCAATGATCGCAGCGATGCCGCCAGATTGTCCGCGGTGCGCGACAGGATGGCCTGCTCGCCGGCATCGGAAGTTTCGCGCGCGCCGCGCAGCAATATCTGACGGCTGTTCTTGAGTTTGCCGGCAATGAACGCGCGGGCCAGGTCCAGGCATGCGACGGAATCGCCTGCTTGCCGATGCTGGGCCTGGCGGAGCAGGATATTCCCGGAGACCGGCCCTTCCAGCCTTGCCTTGAAGCGGCCGTTGTTATCCAGCAACACCAGCGATTTCCCCTCTTCTGCCAGGCGATGCATAAGCGCGGGCGAGACCATGATATTGCCGAAACAGACCACGCTGCCCAAATGGTGCAAGGGCACGGCCAATTTTTTCTCGTGGTCTACGTCGATGCGTAGCGTGGCGTTTTCCAGATGCGCATAGGCATTGGGCGTGGTGATGTAGAGGGTATTGAGGATTTGATGCATCGGCGCTAAAGTGTGTACCTTATTGTGTACAGGAGATGGTCATGGACTTTGTCACCACCAAAGAGCTTCGAGCGGAATCGGGCGCGGTCTGGAAAAAACTCGAGGCGGGCGAAGACATCGTGATTACCCGAAACGGGAAGCCGTTTGCGTTGATGGTTTGCACCGAGCCGGCGGCAGTTGAAAGCCAATTGCGTGCATTGCGCTGGGACCGGTTTGATCGCTTGTTGGCCAAGCAGCATGCACGTGCGGCTGAACTGGGCCTGGACAAAATGACCATGAAGGAAATCAACGCAGAAATTGCCGCCGCACGCAAGGAAAGGCGCGAACGCAATGCTGGCGGTCGTTGATACGAATGTGTGGGTGTCGGCGTTCCTGACGCCAGGCGGTACACCGGGAAAGCTTTTGAGCGCGGTGAAACGCCAGCAACTGGTACTGGCGTACAGCGAGGAAATCGAGACGGAATATCGCCACGTGCTGCGGCGACCCCACTTCCATTTTGAAAAAGAGTTGGTGAGCGAATTTCTGCATCGCTTGCAGGAAGAAGGGCAACGCATTTCCGATCCGGTATCGATCACACAAAACCTGCCTGACCCCAGCGACGCCCCATCTATTGCTGTCGCCAAAACTGCGGCTTGCCCGGTCGTAACGGGCAATACAAAACATTTTCCGGCGAAACTCGGTGTACAAGTCCTCAGCCCCGCGCAGTGCCTGCAAATGCTATCCACGGTTTAGTTTCTCGTCGTCGACCCCATACAGGTTCGCGACCAATTGCCGTCGCTTATCGGCATTGGCGGTCGCCTGCGGTTGGCAGATCTCCTTCAGCGAACACTGGTCGCAGCGTTTGTCATTGACGGGAGGGGGCAACGCACCTGCCTGGCGAATCGCGCGGATATTGGCAATTACGGCGGTTACCCTCTCGCGAAGGGGTTCGGAAATGATGATTTCACGGCGGCGGCGCGAACTGAAATGATAAATCGCCCCCTTGGGTACGCTTTTGCCGGTCATTTCTTCCAGGCAGAGGGCCTGCGCGGCAAGCTGCAGATCGTCGTGCTCTTTTACGCGCTTGGGCCCGTGCTTGTACTCGATGGGATAGGGTGTGCCGTCGCGGTCGAATTCCACAATGTCGCACTTGCCGATTAGGCCCAGCGTCTCGGACCATACGGGCAGGGCGCGTTCGATACGGACACCTTCGCGCAACTCGACGCCGGGATCGTCCACGCGTTCGTGCACCGCGTCGCCGCGCTTGGTATGGACGTTGTGGTCGAAAGCCTGCTCGATATGAATCAGCGCGTACTGCCGCGGGCAGTAGCTGTAATGCTCGATGGCGGAGAGCATGATTGGCTCGGACGGCTCAGCCATCGTTTCTCGCTAACGAGACAGTGGGCGGCTTCGCATTGTCTTGCCGTCAAACACGGTAAACATTCCCGCGTGAATCGACGCCTGTTCTACCCATTCGATAACCCACCGTGCTGGCTCCTCGGGCCGGTAGCGTTGCAACCGCAAAAGAAGAACGGCAGGTGGCGGCGCTAGCCCTTTTGCGAAAATCAATTCGCCAAAGTCAAGATCAAAGGTGGCAAACCAGCGGTGCTCGGTACGCGCCAGCGCCATCACTTCCGCGTCACCGATACCTGAATGGCGCTCCGAAATGGCCAGCACATCGAATCCCGTGTCCCGCAGGAAACGGACCGGGGGGGGTCGGGAAAATTCTCATCCAGCAGTAATGACACGCTCAAGCCGCGGCCTTGCGCACGGCGACATAGGATTCTTCCTTGAACAACTCAGCGGCAAATGATAGCGCCGCAAGCACGTCCTCACGCGTGATGTTCGGATACGAAGAAAGAATGTCGTCCGTCGACCAGCCATCCGCCACGCGATCCAGAATCAGTTCGACGGAAATGCGTGTGCCTTTGATGCGCGGTTTGCCTGATAGTGTTTCCGGATCGGTAGTTATGCGGTCCTTCCAGTCCATGTTTATGCCTTTCGAATGAGCTTCACACCTTTTGCGACTTCAATGGATTCTCCAGCTGCGAGTGGCTTCCCGTCGAAAAGCACAGCATATGCGTCGAAGCTGCGAGGTACTAGCGTCTGGTCGGGGCGCGAGACGGTCAATCGGTCGAATAGGGCATGGGCATGCGCGTTGCCGAGTTTGCTTTCATGCTCGAACACATAAAGGCCGCGCGTGGACATTTCGCCTCGCGCGGCGGAACGATCATGTTCCAACATGCTGGCAAGGGCTTGCCAGAAAAGTTCCAGGTCTTCTTCGCCGAATCCGGTTTGCCCAGCAAGGTGTGCAGAGATAAAGCCGTGCGTACGATAAAGGCCATATGGCACGGTATGCTTTCGCCCCATCGTACGATTGTCGCCACCTTGCTTCTCCGCTTCCGCTTCGGTGGCAACCGCCATGCGGGTGATCGAGTGTTCCAGCGCCATGATCGGGTCGATCGAACGAGCGAAAGTCAGTTGAACCGGGCCGCGCACTTGCCCGCAGTTCACACCGGTCGACATTACCGCGCCAAAAGTGCGAACATCAAAGAAGTTCTTGCACATCCAGTCGCGCGCTTCGCCCACTTTATCGCCGCCCTTACGTTTTTTGTCGTCGCCCTTGAGCAGGTCCTCGGCGCCGATGCCGACATAGGCGCGCTCATGCTGTTTATTCAATACGGCTTTTTCCTTGACGTATATCTCAAAGGGCGGCTGCTCCTCTTTCACTAGTCCGACGTAGTTGCGTACTTTTCGCTTGACGCAGACGTCAGTGACGAGGCCGTGGCCGGTTTCGGCGTCGACACGCGGCAAATTCCCCGCATCCGGGTCACCATTTGGGTTGCCGTCTTTTACATCAAACAGCAATACGAAGTCGTAGCGATGATTGAGGGCCATGGTAATTCTCCTTATTCGGGTGACGTGGATTTGTTGTAGAAGGCCTGACGCTGATGGTAGTAGCCCACCGCGAAACGCCCTTGGTCGGCAAGGGCCAGATGTGCGGGGAAGTCTGAAACGCCATCCATAACTTCTCCAATAAGTTTTTCAAGGTTAACGGCCTCGCCCTTGTTTTCCAGTTTGGCGATGTGATGGTTTTTGAGCTTCATCAGATTGGAAAATACGGCAACTGGCGTGCTGGAGGCTGCGCCATAGTATCGGTCGCGAATCGTGGCATTGAGCCCTGGGTTGGCGCGCTCCTGTGCGCGCTCAAGAACGGCAAATAGTCTGCCCAATCGATAGCCTGCGTTGTTGTTTGATAGGTCGAGCGACACGTTAAGCTCCTTATCATTGCATTGTTGAGATCGGGTTTGACGATTGATGACAGCCTTTAACAACGCTGCGCGTGGATAGTTTATTTCATGCTCGGCACGAACACGACGAACGGCAGCCTGTAACAGGGTTGCGGGATATGGCGAGGCCACAAGGATCGATCGTGCGAAGTCACCGGCCAGATTTGGCGGAATACTGTCTGCCTTGCCTTGCGGTGCGATGCTTGTGAGCAATCGAAAAATCGATAGATGCGACTTGTCGTATCTGGCGCGCTCGATATCGAGGTCATCGAAGTGGGCTTTGATGTTTCCCGCGATTTCTCTAACCGGCCCGGAATGAAAAAAACGGACCGAAATTCTTGCAGCATTCGGCGCCAACCCCAACACATAAAACCGGTTACTGCTATCGTCTGCTGCATACACCCCGTTCTTGATCGCGGCATATAGATTGGCGACCGCTTGGGCGCCTTGGTCAGGGTCATCCTTCGGTGTTTCGCCCAACAACGCGAGCAAATCGGATTCAAGCGCACACGCGTCGCGTGACCAAAATACGGTCGATGCATCGCCAACCTGAATGCGTTGACGTGAATCCCGCCCGAGTAAATGGTTTAGAGCGGTCGAGTAGGCGAATGCGGCTTGCTTACCGACTGGCGCATTCGCACCTTGTGCCTTACCGAATGAGTTGAACGCATCAAGATTGAACGAAACAATATTTGCGCCGGACGACTGCGCACCCCATACGCCTTTGATAGCCGTGTGGAGACGTTCGATGGAATCATCCTTGCCCCGCACAAGACAAAACCCATTGGCGCTGGTTTCATCCCTATCGTTTCGCAACGCGGCCTGCACAGCGCGGCGCTCACAAACAAGTCCGACCTCGCCTGCCATGCGAAACGACAGGACCGGGTTTATTTCAAGTAGTTCTCTATACTGAGCCGGGAAATGCGCTTCAAGTAAGTTCACCGACTCTGGATTGGCTAGAAACGCGAGCACCGCTCTAACGCCGGCGTCTTCCTGCACGGCTTCCAATGACTTAATTCGCTCGGCAAATGCCGAGCGCTGCGCAAGGGCACGCTCGGGCTTGCCCTTTCTGTCGAAACCCAATACATATTCGGCGGTGTCCCAAAATAAGTTTGCCGCGACGCCAGACGTCTTCTTTACTGCTTGGGGTACGAGAAATCGTTTGGCAATTGCCTTCTTGCCTTGAAGCTCGCGTGTATCTGCAATCTGGATGAGTTTTCCCTCTGAATCGAGTTCCAGAATGAAGGGAATCTCCTTCCACTCGAATCCTTCTGCAGCAAGAGCAGCATCAGGGTCTGCTGCTTTGCGATCGTAATACTCGACCAAGGCCTGCAGAATCATCCGCGCACCTCGTCACTTTCAGGCGCAGGTACGGCGATGACGCCATCAACCATAGCCGCGCGAAAGAATCGCGGCTGAGGCTCATTCAGATTTGAGAAGTCCAAATCGTGGAGCATCCAACCCAATTCGCGGGATTCGGCAATAGCTGCTTTCTGGCTGCTGTTTTCTTCAGCAATCCGAAAGTCGCAAGCAAACTCACGCGTTCCCAGGTAGGGCTGGTTAATGCATTGCCCCGTTTTGGCGCGGCGCTCGAACATGTCCATAAACTTTGGTAACGTATTGTTTTCGCTTGCGTTGGGCAGCAGCATAAGATCAGCATGAAGGCGATACGCGACATCGCGCAAGAACAAGCCCGCACGCTGTTGCCGTTCGTCCTCAATATAAAGTGCCAGTTGACCTTTCCCTGCGCGTGCGGCGGACTCAGCGTTGCGGGTCGAAACAACCGCCCCAACCTCATTGCGCCGGACGGAAATCCACTTGATCGGCTTCAGCACCTCAATCTTGGTAATGCGCCAACGAATCGCTGGCTTCCATAGAATCGCCTCAAAGACGGCACGTGCGGCGGACGGCGTAATCACGTCATAGCTCACACGCTCGACTTTCATTTCCGGGCGGGTAAAGCAGGCGTAATCGCCGCAAACTTCCAGACAATAGTTCTTTGCCATAAGTTTCCTGTCGCTAAATCACCAAGTCGTTAGCCGGCAATGGCTGATCACTGCAGATTTTGACGCCAAATTTTCCATACAAAGCTGAAGACGTGAGCGCCAGGAAATCATCCCGATACACGGGGGCAATATCTCCTCGGTTCATCATCTCATCAATGGTGCGAACTGAAAGGCTTACCGAGTAACGTTGTAGCTTACGCAAAAGCCATCGCTCGGGGCCGTTCATCGCCAACATGCCTAACCACTGTTCGCTATCCAGATACCTAACGTACACCGCCCGCTGATTTTGATCATCGATGAGTTTGAACGCCGCCGCCGCGCTCCGGAAGGCACAGCCCAGTGTCGGTGCATCCACCTTTAGCAATTCGTCTATTTCGCGCGCTCTGCGATCATCGATAGCACCGTAGAAAAGACCGAAATATTGCGTAAACAATTCCGGTCGTAGCGATGTCGGTATTCCAGTAGCCAACAGGCTTTTGGTCGCCTGCTCCGCTTTGCGAAGAAGGCCTATCGGCGCGGGCTTGGGCGGTACGAAAACAACGACTTTGCCTCGCGCAAGCTTACCTTCACGGTTGCAGCGACCCGCAGCCTGTGCGATGGAGTCAAGCCCGGCCATTGCCCGATAGACGACCGGAAAATCCATGTCCACACCCGCCTCAACCAATTGCGTGCTGACGACGCGTACCGACTCGCCAGCCTTTAGTCTTTGCTTGATTTCTGTGATGACTTGCGAGCGATGTTCCCCGCACATCAGCGCCGATAGGTGAATCGTGCCTTCGGGCATTAACGCATGCAGCGCGCGGCAGTCCGCACGCGAGTTGACGATGGCTAGAACACTGTCGTGAGCGGCAAGGTCCAGTGCCAGCTTTTCCCATGTGGTAGGGACATTGACGTCGGCGGGAAACTCATACTTCACCCGTTCCAGTGCAACAAAGAGCG
>JBDTPE010000093.1:0-8053 GCA_039932875.1 Betaproteobacteria bacterium
GGCTGTTGCAGGCCAAGCAATCGGGACGCAACCGCGTCGTGACCGGTGACTGGACCGCATGACCGCCTCGCCGGTGGGAGCAATGAGTTGATTCGCACGTTATCAATCGGTGACTGGGCTAAACGGGGCATGCTTCGGGACGCGCAACAGGGGACCAGGCTCCCGTGCCACTACCTTCAACCAAAAGGGGCCAGCATTTCTGAAGGCCTCAGAAATATCGACCCTTTAGCTCCTCCTACACCTTGCTGTAGGGATTGGTTTTATGCCGTCCTCATTGCGGTACGATAGAGTCATCGTTGCAGAGTACAAATAAATATAACTCAAGCACTGGTGCGGCGTTTCGGGCATTTGTGCTCAGAGACCCGCACCAGTGCTAGGGTTTCAATATTGATTTTCCTTGTCCCGCCGTCAAAGCCCTATCCATGTTAGAACTCGAACACCTGCGTGACCAGCTCCGATTATTTGCCGCCGAGCGCGACTGGGATCAATTCCATTCCCCAAAGAACCTTGCATCCGCACTTTCGGTTGAAGCGGCGGAGCTGCTTGAGCACTTTCAATGGTTGACTGAAACGCAAAGCCAGCAATTGACGCCAGAGGTCATTGAACAAGTGCGCGCGGAAGTGGCGGATGTTCTGCTTTATTTGATTCGACTTAGCGACAAGTTGGGCATTGATCTCATTGCTGCTGCAAACGAGAAGATGGTGTTGAACGCGAAGAAGTATCCGATAGAGAAGGCGTTCGGCACCAGCAAGAAGTACTACGAACTATAGCGGCGCGCGAAGAATTGACTGCATGATCGTCTACCAAAAAAACAAGAGCGAGTTTCTGGAAGACACTTTCAAGCGTGATATTGAAGATGTCGTTCGGACGGAATTCCTGGCGAGAACTGGCCACCGCGTTTCGCCAGCGGTAGTGCGGTCATGGAAAGAGTCGCTCGCTGCTGTCGCCAAAGTGCTGAATGATGCGGAGATTCCAGACGACAGCGGCGTTGCCATCGAATACGGCATTCAGCAAACCGGGAAGCGCATCGACCTCATGCTCAGTGGCAGAAATGCCACACACGATGACAATGTAATCATCATCGAACTTAAGCAGTGGTCCGCTGCCAAAAAGACTGATAAGGATGGCATCGTCATTTCGCGTTATGCCGCCGGTGAAGAAGAAGTGGCCCACCCTTCATATCAAGCATGGTCGTATGCCTCATTACTCGAAGGCTTTAATGAGGCCGTATACGATGGAGGCATTCGCCTTTTTCCGTGCGCCTATTTGCACAACTACGTATCAGATAAGATCCTGGCAGATGTTTTCTATCAATACTATGTAGAAAAGGCGCCCCTCTTCCTAAAGGGGGAAGCTGAGAGGCGAAAACTCCAGGACTTCATCAAGCGGCATGTAAAGAGCGGTGACAATGGCGAACTTATTTACCGGATTGAGAATGGCCGCATTAAGCCGAGCAAGGGGCTGATCGACAGTCTTTCCGGGATGCTCGCTGGCAATCAGGAGTTTGTTTTGATCGACGACCAAAAGGTCGTTTTTGAGAATGCGCTCACGATTGCGCGCAAAGCTTCTGAAAAGCCAAAGCATGTTTTTATTATCGAGGGTGGGCCAGGCACGGGTAAGTCGGTGGTCGCCATCAATCTTTTGGTTGCACTCACCGCAAGTGGGTTGTTATGCAAATACGTAACCAAGAACGCGGCGCCGCGTGCTGTTTTTCAGCAAAGATTAACTGGCCATATGAGAAGGACTGCGATTTCCAATCTATTCACTGGATCCGGCTCGTTCACGACAACAGAATCGAATGACATCGATGTTCTGGTCGTTGATGAAGCGCACAGGCTCAACGAGAAGTCCGGACTCTACGCGAACCTCGGCGAAAACCAGATCGCGGAACTCATCAAGTCGGCAAAGTGCGCGATCTTTTTCATCGATGAGGATCAGCGTGTAACGTGGAAGGATATTGGCCGAAAAGAGGAGATTCGGCACTGGGCCAAACAATACGGCGCGCGAGTTACGGAGATGGGTCTGGCATCGCAATTCCGTTGCAATGGCTCAGACGGATACATACCCTGGCTGGATAACACTCTCCAGATTCGGCAAACTGTTAATGAAATGCTCGATCCAGCCGAGTTTGATTTTCGGGTACTCGATTCCCCGGAAGACCTGCGCAAACTGATCTTTGAAAAGAACAAACAGCACAACAAAGCGCGAATGGTCGCCGGGTATTGCTGGGATTGGGTTAGCAAGCGCGACCCCGGTAAGCCGGATGTCGTTATACCTGAGTTTGGGTTTGGAATGCGGTGGAACCTGACGGCCGACGGCGGGCTGTGGATGGTTGCAGACAAGTCGGTAAACGAGATCGGCTGCATACACACGTGTCAGGGCTTGGAGGTGGACTATATTGGCGTCATTGTCGGACCGGATTTGGTTATTCAGAATGGAGAACTGACCACGCGGCCGGAAGCGCGCTCGAAGAATGACAGGTCAATTCATGGGTACAAAGCTTTGCTCAAAGCAAATGCAGACGCAGCAAATTCCCAAGTCGATACCATTATCAGGAACACTTACAGAACACTGATGACTCGGGGCATGAAGGGTTGCTATGTATATTTCACCGATAAGCCGACAGCTGAATACTTCAAAGCGCGTTTGGTTCGAGCGAGTTCTCATGCGTTGCCCACAGGCGTCAAAGGTGAGACTCCATCCTCCAGTGACGATAACTTCGATGGCAATGTCTTGCCATTCAAGCGACTACCGGCAAAAGAGGTAAAACCTTATATCAATGCCGTGCCGCTGATTGACCTGAAATTCGCTGCTGGCGGATTCAGTGAATTTCAGTCCATTGCCGATGATGAAGTGACGTGGGTGGAACTGCCAAGCGTGTTCCGGCCGGAGCGCGGATTGTTTGTCGCACAAGTAATTGGCGAATCAATGAACCGCCGTATTCCAAACGGGGCCTGGTGTGTTTTCCGATTTGAACCTGCGGGAACTCGGCAGGGCAAGGTCGTCGTCGCGCAACACCGACGCATTCACGACACTGAGTTAGGCGGTAGTTACACCGTCAAGCTCTACTACAGTGAGAAGGTTACGACGGATGAGTCTTGGGCACACTCGCGAATTGAGCTCAGACCTGATAGTACCGATTCACGATTTCAAAAAATTGAATTTACAGCGGATGATGCCGAGGGCGTTAAGATCATCGCCGAGCTGCTTGCGGTTTTGTGAGTTGGCGCGCGCCAACTCGTGACAAGCGGCGAATGGCAAAGACGAATAACAAAACAGTATTTACGAAGAACGCGGCGAGGTAATCGCCAAAAATGACAGGCAGAACATGCAATTCTTTGTACCTCTGAGAGACCTTGAAGACATCGAGGGGCGTAGCTTGCAAGGCGGTAGTGATGAACAAATAGTTCAGCGCTTGCGGCATGTTTACGATTTTTTGCCGGCAGAGACGATCATTTCTATTTCTGATGGGATAGTCAGCATTGATATTCCCGAGAATGTGATTTCCAACAAGCTGGAAGCAATTCGCCTGCATGAAAAAGCGTCTCAACGCGCCAAGGCCGGCGAGTACACCAAGGCAATCAATATCTGGGGGCGCGTGTTGGAACTGGACCCGACTTACGTCCTCGCGCGGCGCGATCTCGGCATGGCGCTAATGGAAGTGAATCAAATCAAGCAAGCAAAGGAGCACCTGATTGAGGCGGCGACTTTGGATCCGAACGATAGCTGGTCATACGTAGTGCTGGGCAATATTCTGGCGAGAAACGAAAGCGATATTGTTGGCGCAACACGCTTTTATAAGAAGGCATTGGCCATTAACCCGAAGGATAGCTGGGCCATCAACTCGATGGGAGGCATTGCACTTGAACAGGAGAAGTGGGACGAAGCTCTCAACTGGTTTGATCAGTCAATCGCCATCAATCCAAAATTTGCCAATCCCTATTACGGGAAATCCCATGCCTACGCGGGAAAGTTGGAACCCGAGAAAGCGTTAGCGTCAATAGAGCAATTATTTCGAGATGCGGAACTTCAGGACGCAAGGTCTCAGCCAGTTTTCCGCGCGGCGCGCGACAATTACAAGAACACTCATTTGGCGCTTGCCAAGATTGCTCTCGATAAAGCTAACGAGGCACTCGCCGTCTACAGGGAGCATATTGAAGATATTTCGGGCTTCCCGATAAAGGAAGAACGACAAGGTCTGACGGCGCTCTTAGCCGGCCAAACTCAAATGGCCTGGAAGAAACAGCGCGATCACCATTTGGTCCATATTCGGCCGCAGTACCCGGAGGCACTCGTTCCGCATATCCGGGCTCATGAATTCACGCACATCGTGCTTGAAGCAGAAGCGCGATCAGCCGGTCGCAACAAGTGGTTTGGCACAACAGCGGTGACACGGGAAACCGCGTTGCGCGCGATGACCGGGGACATTAAGAAATTCGAGCGCAGTGGGGCGCTCACTAATACCCAAAACACGGCCGAGGTGATTGTTCAGCTCTTGAATGGCGCTTGTGGATTTATTTTCAACGCCCCATTGGACATGATCATAGAAGAGCGCATTCGAGAGCGATTGCCCTCCATCCGGCACAGTCAGTATTGTTCATTGGTCCAACTCGCCAGCGAAGCGGAATACATCACAACGCAGAAAGAAACTCGCGAGCTAACGCCCAAATTGATTCTTCGAGTTAACGACACGCTCAACATGGTCATGGCGTTGTGGTTGCGCGACTTTACAAACGGCATCGCGGATTTCACTGCAAGTTATCGGAAATTCGATTGCGTTCCATTGGCGGACAAACTCTACAAACATTTTCGGGCACGAGCCAAGAGCGGATTCCAGCCGGGAGACGAATACGATCTCGTTGATGAGTTTGCCGATCAACTAAAGATTCGGGATTGGTACCAATGGATTGATGATCCGGGCAAGCTCGCTCGCCAATCTTCGCTTGAGCCGGATGGTAACGCCGCAGCCTCGCCTACCGGCACAACTAATCCGGAACTCCTACGGTCGATGGATATGGCCTCGACCATGTACATTTTGGCGGCGATGGAACGATTCGAAAAGTTGCAGAAGAAGCAGGTGCAACAAATCGCCTTTGAAATTGCCGTGCTCGGCATGAGCGGCCTTGACTACGCGTCATCAGATAAGAAGTACAAACTGAACTCGCTACCAGGCGAAAATCTTAGCGGGCTCGAATTGATGGCCCTGATGCACACAGGTCTCAAGCAGGTTGCGCCTGGAGAAAGTACCGGTATGGACCTGGATGATGCGTATGAACAGGCACAGTCACTGTATAAGGCGAGACGCGGCAAGAAATAGCCGTTGCGTAAGCATTTGAGCGACGAAAGCTGAGTTGAAGCACAAAGGCGCAGGCTGCCCCGGCTAATTACGTGACGAACACCAGACTCTAGCACTGGCGCGGCGCTTCAGCCTTGTCGGCCTGGAAAGTGCGCGTATGCTAGGGTTTCGGATGTTTTTGCTGGGGAACCGTGGTCTGTCCCTTATTGTTCGCTCGCGGCGACACTGCGCAGCAGCGTGCGCGAGAGCGATTTCGTCGTGCGCTATGGTGGTGAGGAGTTTGTGATCCTATTCCGCGAGACCGAGGCACATACGGCATACGACAAGGTGGAGGCGATACGCGGCACGATCGGCAATCTCGCCATCTCCGTGCCCGGCGCGGGCAATGCCATCGAATTTACCGTGAGCGCCGACATTGCCATTTATCCCATCGACGGATCGGTCGCGCAAGTGTTGCTGGACTGCGCGGACCAGAGGCTGTTGCAGGCCAAGCAATCGGGACGCAACCGCGTCGTGACCGGTGACTGGACTGCATGATCGCCTCGCTGGTGAGACCGGTGAATTCAAAGGGGATCAGGGTGATTTTTTTGTCATACGCCGAAAACAAATCAACCTGCCCCTTAGATTCTAAGTAGCATGGAAATATCGACCACGGCCCCTTTTTGTTGGCCCATTTTTGTTGTTCTTTTGTTGTTCCCTTTTGTTGTTCTTGGTCGCGTACCTCGCGGATTTTGAATTGGCCATCCTACAAGCGATTTGTATGACATTTTTTCAATGAAGACTTTCACACATGGGTAATCATTACATACCGCAATATTATCTTCGCGGTTTTGAACAAATGGGCCGAATATGGGTTTTTGATTCACGTTCTGGGCACACTTTCGAAAGCCAGGCCAAATCCATTGCAAACGAAAATGACATGTATCCGAAAGAATTAGAGGAGTTATTGGCAAACGACATTGAAGCACCTGCCAACGGAGTCTTGTCAAGGTTGCGCGACTTTCAAGCGCCGACTGAAACCGACAAAGCACTACTTGCGAAATACATGTTTGTTTTGTGGAAAAGGGTGCCAAAGGGTAGGGCTCGCGCTAGAAAGCAGACGGCAAAAGTTGCTGACCAAGTGCATTTGGAGCTTCAAACCGAACTTGATGCGCTAGCCAAAAGTGATCCTAGCAAAGCCAAGGTAGTAACAGAAGGAAAGGCAAGAATTGCCGAGGTTATCGAACGCCGCAAACTTGGCGATAATTCGGACATCTGGCACTTAGCAATTCCAGACGCCTCGCCTAGAATACTTGACGCGATGCTTTCAATGCACTGGGTGTATTTGTATCATGACACGCTGCAGTTTCTAACTTGCGACAATCCAGTCTGCTTTTTCGAAAGGGAAGGATTGGCGTCGCCCAAAGCAGAGCTTCTCTTTCCAATTTCAAGCGCGATTGCCCTTCTCGCAACGCGCACGCGTCAGTTTACCGATGAGTTCATATCTGCGAAGCCAGCAGGCGTAAAAGAGATGAATCGTCGCATTGCGAAAAATGCTGAGAGATTCGTTTATTTCAAGAAGAATGAGCCTTGGATTGAGCCTTTCATAACGAAGGGAGACTGGAGAATTTCGAGAGTCCACAACGACTAACAGCAAAAAGGGGCCCCAGCGTCAATTGTTTTCAACTTCCTTGAAAACAATTGACCCCATTGAAGTTTCCCAAGAAACGGGCGTGATGGTAGAGACTGAACGGGAGTAGTACTTCGAATACCCTTATCGCATCATCAGCGAGAAAATCGTTCGCTCACTTGACACCGGCCAGCTAATGGGTGGCCCCTTTGATTTCATGCGGCTTCTAGTAAGACAACTTCAATTTCCCGCTGAAAAATCCAGTTTTCGTCATGTTCTGGCTGTTCCATACTCAGTCCATATCTTTTCGCAATTTCAGCACTTAGCGAAATGACATTTGGGTATGCATTTGCATTGATTATTTTCATGGCATTCAACGCGTGAACCCTTTCGCCCATTGCAGCAAATGCATGGAGTCTCAGCACATTTGCCACCGGTTCTTCGCTGTCGAGCACGAGGGAAGGGACGCTTAGGAATTCCCGTTTACTTAGAAACGCAACCGCTAGAGCGCGTTCGAAATATCTCTTCTCTCTCAAATAAGGTACTCTTTGAAGGCCCGAAGAAAAATGGGCAACCGCCTCCTCAATTTGTCCACTCCGCAAGAAGATCATTCCGCGAACATGATAGGCGATCCATTCATCTAAAGTGTTCGGTTGGCCCAATGGTAGCAATTCATCTGCTTTGTCAAAATGACCAAGCGCCACAAGAACCGCTGCCTTGGAGTGCTTTGGCCCAAGCTCAGTTGGCCATCGCGAGATAATTCGATCATATGCGTCAAGCGCCGGTCCCAATTGACCCAACTGCTTTAGTAAGTCAGCGCGTCCACTCCAACTAATCACGTCGTATGGGAATCGAGCAGTATTCTCGTCATAGATTCTTAGCGCTTCATCATATTTGCGAAGCGCTTTATGTAAATTGGCGCGGCCGTTTGTTATGTAACTATCAAGTGGGAAGTCTGCTAATGCCGTGTTGTAAGTTTCAAGTGCCTCGGCCATGCGCCCTTGATCGGAATACACTTTCGCAATTTCGCTAACAATCGCGGAATCAAACGGGAAGCGTTTCTTCCCTTGGCGTAGCACAGACATTGCTTCATCGAATCTCTTCATCAAACGCAAGACGTGCCCATGCCCAGTAACGCAAGCCGCGCG
>JBDTPE010000094.1:0-8006 GCA_039932875.1 Betaproteobacteria bacterium
TTTTGGCATGCCCTCAGCGCATGAGCTTGATTGTGATTGGCGGCAAACTTTGCAGTCTCTACCTACAGGTTCTGCACAAAGGCGCAAAATGACACTTTCTCCAAACCGCTATCCACACTCCCCGGAGCAACATGAGCAAACTGTCGTTACTTGACCTTGGGTTTTTCATTGCCGAGACCGAAGCCAGCCCTAAGCACGTGGCCGGATTGTTAGTGTGTCGGCGGCCGGCCAAATCCAAGATCGGCTTCGCGAAAGCCCTTTACCGGGATTTCCTCACGTTCACAGATGTGACGCCGCCGTTCAATCGCATCATCGTGTTCGAAGCCACGGCGATGCCACATTGGCAGGATGTGGATGCGGTCGATCTGAATCAGCATGTGTTTTATCACAAGCTTGCCAAGGGAAAAAAAGACCATCAGTCGCTCTACGATTTTGTCGCCAAGCTGCATACGCCGCTGCTGGATCGCACCCGCCCACTGTGGGAAATCCACGTGATCGACGGCCTGGCCGGCGGACGTTTTGCCCTGTATCAAAAAATGCATCATGCCTATGCCGATGGCGTCACCATGACGCGCTGGACCGAGGAAGGGATGGCGCATTCTGCCAATGATCTGGAACTCACACCGGTGTGGACGCTCAAGCACGGCGGCCATGGCACGCGGCGCAAAAAGCGCAGCCAGGAAATGATGCAGTCGATGTGGTCCGACGCGGGCGGGATCAGCAGACGATTGTTCGGCATCGGTCGATTGGCGGCGATGCTATGTCTGGAAGGCGTGAAGCTGACCAAGAATGCGATCGCACTGCCTTTTGTATCGAGCGCGAAAACGCCGTTGACAGGGCAGGTGACCTCGGGTCGCCAATTCACTACCGCCGGTGTCTCGATGGAGCGGGTCGACAGCATTCGCAAACGCACGCGCTCCACGCTCAATCACATTGCGCTTACTTGCCTAGATGGCGCATTGCGGCGCTACCTGAGCGACCAGGGTGTAGAGCTCAAACGCCCAATCATCATTCAGATGCCGGTAAACCTGCGCAAAGAAGGTGAGAAAACGGCGGGCAACAAGCTCGGTATCGTCCTCGTCGAATTGTCACCGCCGACAGACGACCCCTACGTGCGGCTGCGCAACATCGGCTTCTCGCTGCGTAATGTGCGCACCATGATCGATAGCGTTGCGCCGGAGGCCATCGAGTCGTACACCATCATCACTGCGCTGATTGCACAAATCGCCGAATTACTGAAGCTCTCCAATACGCTGCCGCCGATGGGCAATACGCTGGTGTCCAACGTGCCCGGGCCGAAACAACACCTGTACATCAAAGGGGCGAAAGTCGAAGAGATGCATCCCATCAGCACCCTGCCGCCCAGCAACCTGCTCAATATCACGCTCTTCAGTTACGCGGGCGATCTGTTCTTCGGTTTGATCGCGACCGATGAATTGCCGAATCTCGCCAGGCTCGGGGTGTACGTGCAGGAGGCGTTTGCCGAACTGGAGGAATCTGTGCGGGATGCGCATGCGGCATAGTGGCCCAACTAGATGCTCAAACTTCAAAACAAAAAATAAGTGACGTTGTTCGGACTGGATTCCAGCCCGGTGCAACCCTTGAGGTTGCTCGCTGGAATGACGGTGCGTTGAAGCTCACAGACTATTTGGTGGCGATAACCGTCGACAAATTCTTTTGAATCGACTGTCAGCATGATTGCCGCAACCGAAATCGCGCGGCAGTTGGCAACACTCAGACAAGCGCCGCCGCGCATTGCCACATTCATAGCTAAATTGTGACAAACCCTAGCATTGACGGACCTTACCAGATGAAAGTACGCCGAATGGCGCGCCAATAGTAGACTTTTGTGCGAGAATCCGCGTGCTGTCGCCACAACCCACCAAGAGAAAATATGCAAATTTCCCAACGGCGACCGCGCCATTGTCGCGTAACCGCACGCAGACTTACCGCGTTTTGTTTTTTTGCCATGAGCAGCTTTTATCCGGCGTTCGCTCAGGAAAAAAACTCATCCCCCACCAAGCCGACGGTCGAGAAGAGTGACCCGGCGGCGAAGCCCGCTCAATCAGTGGACAAGATCGAAGTCACTGCCTCTCAGGCTGACTACGATGCCCGTCAGGACGATACCGCCACCAAGATCGTCGTTAACGCTGAAGAAATCAAGCGCTACGGCGATACGCAGGTACTCGACGTACTGAAGCGTTTGCCCGGCGTCACGGTGCTGGGCAACAGCATTCGCCTGCGTGGCTTGGGCAACGGCTATACGCAGATTCTTATCGATGGCGACAAACCGCCACCGGGATTCTCCATAGACAATCTTTCGCCCGAGTTGATTGAGCGCATCGAAATCCTGCGCGCGGCCACTGCCGAATTCAGCACTCAGGCGATTGCCGGCACCATCAACATCGTCATGAAAAAGAAGTACAGCGTCTCGCAGCGCACCATTAATGCGGGCTGGTATAGCGGCACCGGCTACACTGGTCGCAATGTGAATGCCCAGGTCGCCGATACGGTCGGCAAGCTGGCTTTTTCGGTGGGTGCCTATGGTGGGAACTCCACCAATGATTTCAATTTCAAAGGTGAGTCTGTGGGTTTCGACCCGGCTGGCAACAAAGTCCTTGAGCGATTTACCCGCAGCAAGAGCGACGGCGGCAATCGGTATTTTGGCCTCTTCTCCACCTTCGCGTGGACCCTTGCCGGCGGCGATTCGTTCACCATGCGTCCAACAATCAATGCTTACCGCTACGAAAACAAGTCGAACGGCCTGACCGAGTACCGGCTCGGCGAGACTACTCCCTACCCGATTTCCCAGGGACGCAATCAAGGCGCTGGTAACATCTTCAGTAATAACGCCAACCTCATTCTAAAACTCGCTGAAGGCGCCAAGCTCGACTTGAAGCTCAACGTAAACGTGAGCGACCGCGACAACAACTCGTTTATCAACTCATTCGATACCAGCAACCTGCAAACGCTGGATCGCAGCACCTTGGGTCCATCCAAAGACAATAGTTTTTCATTCGCGGGGAAGTATTCCACGCCTATCGTCGAAGGCCATTCGCTGCTGGCTGGATGGGATCTCGGTTTAAATCGCAATAACTCCTCAACAAAACTGAAAGAGATCAATATTGCGTCGCCCTCTATCGACAGCGTTGAGGAATACCGTGCCAAGGTGCAGAAAATGGCGTTTTTTGCACAAGACGAATGGAATGTGTTGACCAACTGGTCTGTCTATCTGGGTCTGCGCTGGGAAGGCATCGAGACCACCGGTAGCGGCAACAGCATTAATACAGTGAAGAACCGCTCCAGCGTAGCGAGCCCGTTGTTTCAAACGCTATGGAAGTTTCCGGACAAATCGGGACGCCAGTTTCGCTTTGCGCTTACCCGCACCTACAAAGCGCCCGACACGCTGATGCTGATTCCGCGGGTGTTCAAGTCCACCGTCAACATGGCGACAGCACCCGATTTTCAAACCGGCAACGCCAGTTTGAAACCGGAACTCGCGACTGGTGTTGATCTGGCCTATGAGCACTTTTGGGCGAAGGGCGCGTCGATGAGTATCAGTGCGACCGTACGCAACCTCACCAATTACAACAGCCGTAGCACGCTACTGGTGGATGGGCGCTGGGTAAACAAACCGGTGAACAAGGGCTCGGCGAGCAGCCGCAGTATCGAATTCGACACGAAATTTCCGTTGCAAACGCTTTACACGGAAGCGCCGCCCATCGATTTCCGCTTCAATATGGCGCGCAATTTTTCTAGCGTGGATGAGGTTCCCGGCCCCAATAACCGCCTCGATCAGCAGGTGCCTTTCAACGCGACACTGGGACTCGACTACCGGATGCGTGGCGGGATGATCGTCGCCGGTGCAAGCGCCACGTTTCGCAGTGGTGGCGATGTGCGCACCAGCGTCAGCGAGAGCCGATACCTGACGCCCAAACGTGATCTGGACATGTACGTGCTCTATAAATACACGCCGACCCTGCAATTTCGTTTGCGGATGGCAAACATTCTGCGGCAGGATACGATCAACTCAACCACCTATACCGATGCAACCGGACTCACCAAGTCCACCAACACCAATCCGTCGGCAATGAATATCGGCGCCAGCGTCGAGTATAAGTTCTAAGCCGACCTTTCTACCTAAAGCGCGATGGCGTACGCAAAACTGGGGCTTTTCGCTGGTTTGATTTTTCTTTTCGCATCGGCGTGCTCGGCCGCGGATAGCGACGCACACGATCGAATCGCCGCTTTGGTGGGCTCCGCAGTTCGTCCTGTGATTCAGGAACACAATATCCCGGGGCTGGCGGTCGCGGTTACCCACAACGGTGTGCGCTACTATTTCAATTACGGTGTCGAATCAAGAGACAGCAAGCAGCCGGTCAGCCAGGACACGATTTTCGAGATAGGCTCAATCAGCAAGACCTTTACCGCTACGCTCGCGAGCTTCGCGCAAGTGAGTGGTGCACTTTCGCTTTCTGACAACGCGAGCAAGTATTTTCCAGCGTTGCGCGGTAGCAGTTTCGACAACATCACATTGCTCGATCTCGCAACGTATTCTGCGGGCGGCCTTCCGTTGCAATTCCCTGACGAGGTGAATAGCCAGGAAAAGATGGTTGGCTTTTTCCGCAGCTGGAAACCAAGCTTTTCTCCCGGCACGCGGCGGCTCTACTCGAACCCCAGCATTGGATTATTCGGCCATCTGGCCGCCGAAAGTATGGGAATCTCTTTTGCTGAACTGATGGAGAGATCGGTGTTCACAAAGCTCGGTTTGAAGAACACGTATCTCAAGGTTCCTGAAGAACGCATGAAGCAATATGCTCAGGGATACACGAAAGCGGACACGCCGATCAGGGTAAGCGCAGGGCCGCTGGATGCCGAAGCCTATGGAGTGAAAACAACCGCTGGTGATCTGATTCGCTTTGTTGAGGCAAACATGAGTGGACGAGAAAGCGACAATCGGCTGCAACAGGCAATTGCCGCTACCCACACTGGCTACTACAAGGTTGGCGACATGACACAAGCACTTGGTTGGGAGTGGTATCGCTGGCCCATCGCGCTGGACAAGTTGCTTGCAGGCAATTCATCAAAAATGCTTTATGAGGCGAATGCTGCGGACAAACTAAACCCACCGTTGCCCGCGCCGGACAGCGCGCTCATCAACAAGACCGGATCGACCAATGGTTTCGGTGCGTACGTCGCCTTTGTACCCGGCAAGGGCCTGGGTGTTGTAATCCTGGCGAACAAGAATTATCCGATTCCGGCGCGGGTGAAAGCGGCGTTTGAGATATTGGTGGCGGTTGAGGGGCAGGCTGGGTTGGAAGTGGCGGTCGACCGGCACTGATACTTATTGCGTGGAAATTGTCCGCCGTCCCAGCGGACAACCACAAGGGTTGCGCCTGGCTGGGACAACGGCCCTACGGAATGGTCAGCCTTACTCCCAACTATCCAGCTTGAAGTCATCGGGATTCGGCGAGCCCTTCCCCGTTTCCAACAGCGCTTTCAGACTCAACATGAAGACCGCCCATTTGGTGCTGCAATGATGCATAAATTCACCCGCCTCCTTCCAGTCTGAATGCTTGAACAGGACAATGGTCCAGTCGTCCTCCTGCCTTAGTTCCCAACTAACTGTGGTGCCGATCCACTCTTCAGGCCCGCCGACGACCTGCCACAACACAAGCTCGGCGGGACGAAGCTCGACCACTTTCATGTCGATGGCGCCCTCGGCTTCTTTTAGCTTGAATCGGAAATGTAGAACGTCTCCCACCTTGCCGCTACCTTGCGCGTCGCGCGCCCACCATCCGCGCAGGCCTTCGAGTGTGGTCAGTGCTTTGTAGACATTATCTTGGGATGATGATTTGATGCCGAGTTTGTGCAGGATATTCATTTGATGTACTCCTTCGTTTTCTTGAGTCGAAAAGATCCGTGCGCCACCGCATGGGAGACGGCGAACGGTGTGTGGAACAAGGTTGGTTGGTACGGAAAATCCGCGGTGGGCCCGACTACCTCGCCGCTACGGACCGCCGCAATGTTCCAGTAGCGCTTTCAAACTGGCGAGTGCCTGGCCCCACTGTCGCGAGCGCGCAATGAGCGCGCGCCACGCGGCCGCTGTCCCGTCTTTGCTTTTCAGATCAGGCCGAGTCCACATGACGGGCGATATTCCGCAGCTGTCCTTCCCATCCGCCGCTGTTCATGCGAAATGCTTCGTCACGGCGTACTGCCGGTAGTTTGTCGAACCCGGATTCGATCACCTTGAGCAACGTTCCGCCTGCGATGTCGCTAAGCTCCATCGTCACCAGGGTGGTCTCCTCCGTTGAGTAGTCGATTGCCGGGTCAATGGCATAGGGGTGCCAGCAATATGAAAAAAGTTGCTCTGGTTTGAGTTCCACGACTAGCGCGTCGAAGAGAACGTGCTCGAAACCGCGAATCGTGATCTGCCCTTGCACCCGTTGGCCGACGACAAATTTCTGCCCCTTTAGCGCGGCGCCGAACCATATGCCGAATTCTTCAGCGTTTGACAACGCTTGCCACACGCGGGACCGTGTTGCCTTAAGCTGGATTTCTCTTTCGATGCGATCAGTTGATGCTGCGAGGCTCGATGTCATTTGATATTTTCCTAAATTGAGTCGAAAGGATCCCCGCATCTCGATTTAGAGACGGCGAATGGGGCGGAACAAAGTTGGGTAAAACGGGTGAACAAGCAATGCAGACATTTGCAATACGCGCCACCGCTCGCACCATTAGGGCGGACGCGGCACAGGCAATAGGGACATGCGCCTCACTCCTCCACCAGCGCTTTCAGCCTCGAGAGTGCGCGATCCCATTGCTGCGAGATATCGTCGAGCGCACGACGCGCAGTTTCGATTTCGGTCGGCTCGAATTCCCAACGACGTTCGCGACCGATCTTCACGTCGTGCACCAGCCCCGCATCGGACAGCACCTGTAGATGCTTGGTGACGGCCTGCCGGGTAATGTCGGTGCTGTCGGTCAATTGTGTGATCGACAATGCACCGCCCGCGCACAGCAGCGCGATCAGGCGCATCCGTGTCTCGTCGCCGAGTGCCGCGAACAGCGACGCTGACTTTCGCACAGAAACCGGAGCGGGCGCTGTTTTGGCCATTGTTGTCGGAATGGCTTTAGTGCGCGCTGACATAGTCGGTGATGTTCTGCAGTTGCGCTTCCCAGCCGCCGGTATTCATGCGCAGGGCCTCCGCGCGGCGCGCAGCCGGTACCTTGTCGAAGCCGGATTCCACCACCGTGAGCCGCGTGCCTTCATCGACGGCGGCCAGTTTCATCACCACCAGCGTCATTTCTTCGCCGGAATAGTCGATGGTCGAATCCACTGCGTACGGATGCCAGAGATACGAAAACAATCGTTGTGGCGTGATCTCGACGATGATCGCAGCGAACATGACGCGCAAGTGTCCGCAACTGCCGGTAAACCGCCCCCGCACCTGCTCCCCGGCCCTAAAGGACTGTCCCTTCAGGTCCACGCCAAACCAGTTGCCAAACTCCTCAGCGTTGGACAGCGCCCGCCAAACCCGGTCGCGCGGCGCCCGTAGCAGGATTTCCTTTTCGATACGATCTGTAGACAAAGTCATATGCAACCTCCTGGTTGCACTATAGTTTGCCTGTTCTTAAAATGCAACCATTTTGTTGCGCAATGAAAATTCTTGCTGGCTGCCGTCTTTCAGCGATTGAAGTCTGCCTTCAGCTCGCGCCCAGCAACTTGACCGTCTCGACAAATTCCTCAAGTTCAAACGGCTTTGCCAACAGGCGCGTGCCGGCGTCCAGCGGTTGGCCGCCGAACACGTTCTGTTCGGCATAGCCGGTGATAAACAACACCTTGATTTCGGGCCGAATGTTTCGAATCAAGCCCGCCAACTGTCGACCATTCATGCCGCCGGGGAGACCGATGTCGGTCACCAGAATATCGATCGCCATCGACGATTTTGCAGCCTCCAGCGCAGTGGCAGCGTCGCCAGCTTCATGCACCTTGCATCCCAAGT
>JBDTPE010000095.1:0-8003 GCA_039932875.1 Betaproteobacteria bacterium
AATTCCTCAAAATCCAGATCCGACTGATTGCCGGTTCCACGCAAGGAATGGCAGGTTCGACATGAAGTGGAGACGACCTCCTTGTAGAGTGTCGACTGTCCAGCGACCAGCCACGATTTGGGAATATAGGTGTCGCTGAAGACGGCATTGGGAAGTCCATCACCGCCATATGCTTGCTTCACAAGTGCTGCTGTAGTTCCCTGCCATTCATTGCGATTTGCAGGCGGTCGGCAGGCATCTTCGGGAAACGGAGAAGGCGCGACAATCGGATAGGTACAAAGCACCATCTTGTTGATGATCTTCATCTTCGCCTCCTGATCAGCGCGCGTAAAACCCGCACTCGTCGAATAGTCGAAAACGTCGGGCTCCAGAGGATGCATACGCGCCTCAACGTCGCCGCGCGCCAGGGATACGGAGTTCTGTACCAGATTAAATAGCCGCTTGCCGCTAGCATCTGGAGCCGTGAGCGCGTCGCCGCGTCCGCCATGACAGGAAATACATGGCCCTGGCATTGCTTTTTCGCCACGCCCATCCATGTCTATCGTCAGTCTGCGAGCACCAGTCGGGTCAAATGTATAGTACTTGGTGAAGCTTGAGCCGCCATTGGGGCCCGGGCTAAATTCAATAGCGTTGGTTCCCTTGTGCTGGCGCGCATCCTTGACGACTGCAGCATCGAGATTGACCCGGGTATAGGTATAGCCCGCCGCGGCTTCAACAAAATAGTTTTCGACATTGGCCGCCACGGTGCCGTTGGTATTTTGCCGGAACGTAAGGTTGCGTCCATAGCCCAGATCGCGAACATCACCGACGACAATGTTGACCTCGGTTCCGGTCGCACCGCCAAATCCGTTCGCCGCCTTCCACTTAGCGAGCGTGTCTTTCTGATTCGAAGGGTCAATGGCGACGTAATACGCAGTTGCCCATTCGACTGACGTCGTTTGCGCCGAACCGTCTGGCTGCACTTGCGGATTCGGAAAGGTCAGAAACTTATTCGGCGTACTCTCGGTAATGACAACCTGTGGTGGCGACGCCGGTGAGACGTCGGCGGCATTACTGCCCCCACCGCCACCGCACGCGCCAAGCAACAACATGGCGCTCGAGGTGGCAACATAGACGAATATTCGATGGTGGCGCACGATCAAATCCTCTAGAAACGAATCAGATAAACGATGGAATACTGGTCTGCGACATAACTCGTTGGCGAGGTCGCGTACGACGGTCTGAAACTTGGCGTTGACACCGCGCGCCGCCACGACAGGTCCAGCGAGTGACGCGGACCCAGACCCAAATTGTAGCCAAGCGTCGAAATAACAGTTTTGCCTTCAAATCGATAGCTGAAGAACTGACCACTCAGGTAGGCATCGTCCGGCACGAATACGTCGGCGACATCGAGTATTTCCAATGATGGCAGCCCAGTCGAAACGATGTGGCCCTTGCGGTACTCGCCGGTCAGGTAAACGGTTTCCAGAGCACTCAACGAATAATCAGCGTTGAAACGAGCCGCATTGAAGCGATTGGTGAATACGGCACTCTTGGCGACGCGTTCATCATGCAATATCGCGCCAAACAATGAAATCTTGTCCGTCAGCGGCTGCCGAACGGAAAATCCTGCAGAATATCGATAGCCATTTCGGATTGACGACTGGTAGTGTTCAGCAGTCGATTGCGCGAACAGCGCGAATGTCGGGGCATCAAAGTCGGCTGAGGCGCGGTATGCGATTTCGGCCTGGACCCCAGCCATTGCACGGCTGAGCCGGTAGAAGTTGTCAAACTTTTCACCACCGAATGATCCCGTCACGGTTGCACGGAAATTTTCACCGAGTCCGAATATCTTGCTCTTACCGGCGTTCACGCTATAGATGCGATCAGACAGCTTCAGAGACGCCAGCTTGGCACGCGTCACATTGGTATCAAACATGAAGCCGGCATCAACCTGAATATCGACTGGCTTGGCCGGTGTGATAGCGGCAGCAATAAGGGAATAAGGAGAATCTTTGCCATCCAGATCCTTGGTGATGGTGAATTTGATCCCCTGGCTGGAATCTTTTGCGAATGCACTGGAGCGCTCAATTTGATAATCGACGCCGAGTGTCCAGCCACCTCGATAAACAAAATCGCTGCCGACAGCGAGCAATAGCGAGTTGCGGGCGACTGCACCCGTATTGATCCCGAACAGGCCACCGGTATTGTCAGCGTAGCCGATTGTCGTCTGGCGAGTACCCTGAAATTCATGACGATATTCAGCCCGTATTCTTGGCGCGGCCAAACCAAAATTGGTGGTATGAACCGATTCCGCGCGCAAGCCCAGCACGCCCTGAACCGAAGGCGTCGTCTGCCGGTAGTAAGTCAATGCGTATTGACCTGCGCCACTCTCAGTATTCTGGTCGAGGCGGTTAGAGGCGTAATCGAGTTTCGCGTACGGCGAAACCAATATGCCGTTATCCCGGTATTCATAGCCACCCGCAATTGATCCAAATACCTGGCGACCGTTACGATTACCGCGCGCCACATCGTCGATGGGGGCCACGTAGCGCTGCGACTTGAAGTCGAGCCAGCCAATTCCAATCAGTCCATCTATAAATGTTGTCGCGCTCGGCTGGAAACTTCCGTAAGCAATGCCCGAATATGCGCGTGCCCTGCTATTGGAACCATCGCTGCCGATCGCGGTGCGGTCGCGTGCGAAACCAAGGCCTGCCCCTAATACGAGTTGGTCACCGAAACGGCGATCTACGCCCATGCTGACGCCGGCGGTACTGAAGTCGAGCGAATTGCGACTGCCATTGGCACCACGTGTCCCAAAATTAGCCGTTCCCGCCATCCAGACGCTTGGCGCATCTGCGGTTGGCGCACTGGCGGCGCCGGTTACAGCGCTTGCGACGCTGGCAATGTTGATGGTACCGGTACTGGCTAGTGAGACGGCATCACTGAGCAAAGGAATCGCCTTCTGCGGTCCGCCCGCTGTTTCCGCTGCAGCAGGTGCGGCGGCGTAAGAAGCGTTCAGATACGCATTCTCCTTTGCAACCACTTTGCTTTCGGTACGTGGGGCAGATGTGTCCCGGGTAGGGCTCCTCAATGCAAGGGCAGCACGTTCCTCGTCAGGCGCTTTTCCGGCAGTCGAAGATGCAGCCACTGTACCGGCGCGATGCAGCGACTCCATGCGGCTCTGGAAATTCGAAATCTGCGCCTTTGAAAAACGCTGTGCCGAATCGCTCTGGGCGGCTACCAAGCCCGTAACTGTTGCGTCTTTGGTTGGGTCGGGTCGCCCGACGATGGTCACCGTGACGATCGCGATCGGCGACGTGCCGGCATTGCCAAACGCCGCATAGTTAAACGCGTCGGTACCGAAATAATCGTGGGTAGGCGTAAAGGTGAGCTTGGTGCCGCTCACTGTGGCTGAACCGTGCTTTGGCGCCGTTGATACCACGATGCCTGACACAGCAGAGCCGGTAATGAACGGTGCCAAATCGATGGTCGTCGATGTGTTCAATGGAACAATCATCTTGAAGGCGTTGGCGACCGGCACAAGTGTGCCGACCGTGACCACGACCGTCGCAGGAGTTGACGTACCACCGGGGCCGATTGCAACAAAGCTAAAACTGTCCTCGCCAAAATAGCCCTTTGCAGGCGTGTAGGTGACGATACTGCCGGTCACGCTGGTGGCGCCATGCTCCGGCACGGTTGTGATGGAAATGCTGTTGAAGGCACCGGTGACCTTGGCGCCCAGATTGATGGATGCTGCGCTACCAAACGCTACCGCAAGCGTCGTGTCAGTGACGCTTGGCGGTGGTGGCGCTGCGACTGTGATAGCTACAGTCGCAGGTGCTGTTGTGCCGCCGGGACCGGTGGCCGCATAGGTAAAGCTGTCGTTACCGATGAAGCCGATTTTCGGCGTGTAAGTAATGACGTTGCCTGCGACGAGAACAATGATCCCGTTCGTCGGCGGCGTAACAACAGCAATGCTGTTGACGAAACCCGAAATTTGCGCGGTGAGATCAATCGAAATACCGGTGTTGAACGCGACATTGACAGCGCGATTGCCAGCCGTCGGCTGCGGTGCGTTCGTAACCGTAATACTCACCGTCGCGATGCCTGACGTTCCGCCAGGACCAATCGCTCGATAGGTGAAACTGTCGGTCCCGGAAAAGCCACTATTAGGCAAGTACGTGACCGTCGTACCCGCTACTGAAATGATCGACCCGTTAGTCGGTGCCGTGACGATATTGATGCTAGTAACCGTACCAGTGAGCTGGGGCGCGAGGTCGATTCGACCGTTGCCTGCAAATGCGACTGATACCGCTTGCGATGCGGCAGTTGGCGGCGGCGAAGCAACACTGATATTGACAGCTGGTGAGGGTAGCGATGTGCCGCCGGGACCGGTGGCGGTGTAAGTAAAGCTGTCCGCCCCAAAATAGCCGCTGGTTGGCGTGTATGTAACGGTCGTGCCGGAGATCGACGTCGCGCCGTGTGCGACTGGCGTGGCAATCGCGATGGATGTGGCAAGGCCAGTTATTTGTGCGGAGAGGTTGATCGACACGGGCGTATTGAATCCGGTCGAAACGGTCGATGGCGCCGTAACGATGGGCACCGCTGGTGTGACCGTAATATTCACCAATGCGGGCGGCGTCGACTGCGTTCCGCCGGGTCCCAGCGCCCGGTACGTAAAGCTGTCCGCACCGGAAAAACCGTTGGTGGGACGGTAGGTGACGATATTGCCCACCACTGAAACGATCGTCCCATTGGTCGGCGCCGCGACGACGACAAGGCTGGTGAAGACGCCGCCCAATTGTGCCGTCAAATCGATCGCAACCTGCGTATTGAATGCTGTGGTTACCGGTGACGGCGCGGTCGCTGTCGGGGGGGCTGCGGCAATGACCGAAATGCTAACGACTGCCGGCGCTGAAGTGCCGCCCGGCCCCGTCGCCTGGTATGCAAAGCTGTCGGCTCCGGTAAACAGGGCGTTTGGCGTGTAGGTGACAATATTGCCACTTACCGACGTCATCCCGTTTGTCGGCGCTGTGACGACGGCGATGGACGTCGACACGCCGGTAATTTGCGCCGTCAAATCTATTGGCAGCGGCAATTGAAAACTGACCAGCACTGAGCGCGCAGCCACGACGGGGGCTGCCGGGAGCACGGTAATGTTGATTGCCGACGATGGCGCCGAAGTGCCCCCCAAACCGGTCGCCGTGAACTGAAAACTCGCCGTACCGGTGAAACTAGAAGTAGGGGTAAATGTAACGACATTTCCGGCAACTGACGTGGACCCATTCGTCACCGCGGTGGTTGCGATACTGGTGTAACTGCCGGCCACGCGGCCGGTCAGGTCAATATTGATCGGCGTGTTGAATGCGGTACTAAATGGCCCCGTGGGCGCCGTTACCGTCGGAACTGCCGGAAGCACCGTCACGTTTACAGCAGAGGATGTCGCGGAAGTGCCGCCTGGTCCTGTCGCTTGATACGTGAACGAGCCGGTACCGGAAAACCCGGCGGTTGGCGTAAATGTGACTGAATTGCCACTGACACTGGTGGTGCCGTTGGTCGCGCTAATGACACTGATACTGGAAGAGATGCCGCTAATACTCGAGGTCAGATCGATCGCCACCGCTGTGTTCAACGGCGTTTGCGTGGTAGTACCAGGAACAGCAACCGTTGGCGCGGGGGGCAATGTGGTGAGGTTGATGGTAACGTTCACAGGAGACGACTGGGTGCTGCATGGGCCGGTCGCGACATACTTAAAGCTGACGGATGCAGCATAACTGGTTGAACTGGCGGTATAGGTCAGCGATGGTCCAGCGCCTACGGTCACCGTACCGACGGCTGGCTGGGCGGTGACAGTGAGGCCGGAAGCATTACCGCCGGTCACCAGTCCGGCTAACGTCGTCGCCGAAGTACTGTAGGCAATATTTTGCGTGGGAAGGCTACTGGTCGGAGTAGGTGAATTGATGAACACCGAAACGCTTCTGCTGCTCGACGATATGGTAGGCGCGCCGGTATTGCGGGCGACATACGTAAAGGTATCCGCGCCACATTGATTGATCGACGGTGTGTAGCGTATGGTGCTAGTCGCCGCCAAATATGTAGCGGTACCTTTGGCGCCATCGCTTGTGACGAATCTGTTAAAGGCACTATAGGTCGTGCCGAAAGCCACCACTCGACTAGCAGCAACCAGCGTCGCATTCGTTGGGATGACAATGTCCAGTGCCGTGTTGTAAGTCGCATTCGCGGGCGCGACATAGGGATCCACCACTGTCGTCGCCAGATAAGCCGTGATGTCAGTAATCTGTTGCGCGGTTAGTGTTGCACCGCCGGGGCCGAGACCACCCATGCCGAGCGTATTGGCGTTATTGATGACCGCCGATGCATTCGCGCCGTTGACTTCCGCGCCATTGAGATGACAACCGCTAGTTGTGCAGTTTGCGGTGGCCGTAAACAGCGTTTGACCGGCCGCAACGCTTTGCGCAGTCGCGCTGGGAGACATGGCTCCCGTGGCGATCAACAGCGAAAGCACCAGCGCGAATATGCGATGGTTTCGCAGGAAATTACCCACTGAGCATCCCCAGCGTGGCGACTGCGACGCAGACCGTAGTGCGGTTCTCTGCGTAGTTAACATACTCGGCCAGTGGCTTTACCCGAAAACAAAACCATTTTTGCCCTCCTTGGGCTGTCGCTATTTGCCAATGCGCTCGACTGATCGTTAGTCCGAAGTGGCAATAGCTCCACAGTGAACCAGGATCGAACTTAACCTTCATCAGGGTCCAGACTCAAAGCCGCTACATTGAAACGCTTACCTCAGCACATGCGTATCTCTGCAGTGGAACGGTCAATTCTGACCAAATAGTACACCCATGATACTGAGGATGGCACAACGTTGAGACTTTACATTAACTTGAAGCCGCAAACTGGCAGCTCGAACAGGCAATTTTAAAGTCAAAGTCGATATACTTGCCATAGAAATGCACCCTTACCTGAAAGGTTGCAAAGAGACAATGAGGGTATTGACGTGCAGCCATTTTTGAAGGTCTCGAATCTTATCGATTCGCTTAATAATCTTGTCGGCCGCTGGGCCTCCTGGCTAACGCTGGTAGCAGTATTGGTAAGTTCGGGTAACGCCACCGTACGATATGTTTTCGACAATAGTTCGAACGCTTGGCTGGAATTGCAGTGGTACCTGTTCTCTGCCGTGGTGCTGCTCTGCGGCGGCTATGCGCTGTTGCATCACCAGCACGTGCGCATCGATGTGGTCTACAGCCACTTCACCCGGCGAACACAGTTGATGATCGATGTCTTCGGCACCGTGTTTTTCCTGCTGCCGATGGCGATTTTGATCATGGTTCTTTCCTGGCCCGTGTTTGTGAACGCGTATGTGAGTCACGAAATGTCCTCCAACGCCGGCGGACTGGTGATTTGGCCGGCGCGAATCTTGGTGCCGATCGGATTTTTTCTGCTCGTTTTACAAGGCTTTTCAGAGCTGATCAAGCGCATCGCGATCCTGCAGGGAAAGCTGCGCGACTTCGCCGAAGAGGATGAGGGGCCTACACCGGAAGAAGAACTTGCGCGGGCAATCGCCGAAGCGCGCGAGTTGGAAATACAAAACTCGAAGCTCGCCAACTAAGACGCCAGAGAAAAATCAATGACGCAATTTATTATTCACAACATGGCGCCCCTGATGTTTTTGGGGCTGTTTGCATTTCTGCTGATGGGATATCCCGTTGCGTTTGCGCTAGCAGCTAACGGCATCGCCTTTGGACTGATCGGCATCGAGTTGGGTTTGTTGTCGCCGTCGCTGTTTCAGGCACTGCCCGAGCGTATCTGGGGGGTAATGGCCAACGATACACTGCTGGCAGTGCCATTCTTCACGTTTATGGGCCTGATTCTGGAACGTAGCGGCATGGCCGAGGATTTGCTGGATACCATCGGCCAGCTGTTCGGCCCGATCAGAGGTGGACTGGCGTTCGCGGTCATTTTTGTCGGCGCCCTGCTGGCCGCCACCACCGGCGTGGTTG
>JBDTPE010000096.1:0-7974 GCA_039932875.1 Betaproteobacteria bacterium
GGCCGCAACATTCCCCAGTTAAACACATCCGATGTAAACGGAAAGGCGCGCTTTCCCACCATCTCGAATCCCAGCTTTTGGTAGACCTCGACGTTGCTAGCACTTTGTGTTTCGAGGTAAACAGGCATTTGTTCAGTGTCTATCCGTTCGAGCATATTGCCCAGCAGCGCGGTGCTGACTCCCTGTCGTTGCTGTTTTGGATCGACACCCGTCAGGAACAGATAGTAGTGTGGCATCAGCGCATGCAATTTATGCATCGCCTCTATGTGGTGGGCAAAGCCGATGATTTTCGCTGTCCCGCGCAAACCATACTCGACCGGTGCTCGAAACATGCCCGCCTTCCACATGTCTGGTATCGACATTGACGACTTGCCTGGTGGTAGCCATAGCGCGAGCCCGTCACGTGCCGCAGTCGCATAGCATTCGCCGGTATTCAATGCCAATGCGCAGTTGCACGCCATGAAATATCGCAACTTTCGCTCGATATCGGGGGCGTAAAACAGTTTGGTAATTGGCGTACCGCCGAGAAATACGTTGGTCAGAAAGTCGGCGGCCCAATCGAGCTCCGCCATTGTCAAACGTGAAATCGTCGCATCGCTATCAGTGTTCAGGCTCGTCGTCATGTTCTGCAAGGCAGCCAGGTGTTTTTATGAATTACTTTTCAACAAGTTGCCGGCAAATCTGTCGCGACAAACGCAACAATTGCAAAATGCTAAACGGCGAGTGGATTTTGAAGCCTGCGCATTTTAGCGCTTATCTGCGGGCTTATTGCGGCATAGCGGATTGCAGTTTCTACGCCTCGCGCTGAAATGCCGGGTCCTCATCGCCGGTCGAACCCTGGACGCTGATATACAGAACGTGCAACCTCATTGCGTCGGTGGCAAGCGCTCGTTAGGCGAGCACCTTGCGATAGCTCTGCTTATCGGCGGCGTAGCAGGAGCAGGCGGCGGCTTCGAGCCCCCGACGATTGAGAACACTGAGGTGGCCACGGTGATATTCAATCAGCCCATCGCGTTGTAGCTCACTGGCCGCGCCTGTGACGCCGACACGGCGCACGCCTAGCATGTAGGAGAGAAACACCTGCGTCACCGGAAAGGTATCGGCATTGGCGCGATCCTGACTCATCAGCAACCAACGCGCGAGCCGGGGACCAATTTGGTGATAGCGCAGGCATCCAGCAGTCTCCGCCAATTGGGCCATCAATACGTAAAGATAACGATGCATGATTCGCTGTAATGGCAGGCTTGCGACCAATTCGCGCCGAAAGTCGACGACTGCTATTCGCCTCGCCATGCCTTGTCCTTGCACCAACGCATGTAACGGCGCGTTGGCGACCCCCTGTGCCAGGTGCGCACCAAGCATGCCTTCGCGACCCACCATACCTACTTCCAGGGCTGGATTCTTGCCAATCTTTGTTACCCGCGATATGAAGCCAGTGATCGGGAAGTAGACGTGGCGCGTGGCTTTATTGGGTTCCGCCAGGGTTTCCGATAGCACCAATTCAAACGGCTCACACACGGTGAGCAGACGTAACCGGTCTTTGCGAGGCAGGAGTTCGATGAGGTGGTTCTCAGTTGCGGCCATAGCGTTGCTCTCAGACGTTGATGTTCCCGGGAATTGCGGCTAAGTCGAACACCCTGTGACGGGTGTTCCAACCGCAAAACAAGTGAGCGACACAATGCGTTCAGCGTGC
Organism: Betaproteobacteria bacterium; assembly: GCA_039932875.1. Classification (GTDB taxonomy): domain Bacteria; phylum Pseudomonadota; class Gammaproteobacteria; order Burkholderiales; family Usitatibacteraceae; genus UKL13-2. Next base: position 1,694 of record JBDTPE010000096.1, read on the forward strand.
AGTGTGCGCGTCGTCGCATTACTTTTCTGTCTGGCAGCGCACATAGAGACAACTGCCTTCATCATCTGGTGGGCGACACAGCATTAACGTGAATGCTGCAGACTCGTTGCGGGTAGAACTTTTTGCGAAAACGGCGCGCACCGTGGTTAATTTAATCAGGTAGCGGTCCAACCGTATCCCACATGACCACAGCTTTTGGCGAAGGACGGACTTGCTATCGCCGACGGCGTAGTCGTAGAATTGATCTGGCTATGTTCGATAGCGCACGCTGGACAATGGTTAGTGGATTGAAGTGGCGTTGCGGATTTGTCTGGTAACAAGCCAGTGTCGTTTCGCAGAGAAAGTGCGCCTGTGGAGGCTCAATATGCCGGTGTCTCATGCTCCAAAGCAAAACCATCTGCTTGCTGCCTTGCCTGTTGCGGAGTTCGACAGGCTAGCTGACCATTTGGAGCTGGTGGCGATGCCGCTCGGCAAAGTGCTTTATGAATCGGGCGGCCAGTTGCAGCACGTTTATTTTCCTACCACTGCCATCGTCTCGCTGCTCTATGTTTTGGAGAATGGCGCGTCGGCTGAAATCGCCATCGTCGGCAATGAGGGCATACTCGGCATTTCGATTTTCATGGGCGGGGAGACCACGCCCAGTCGCGCGGTGGTGCAAAGCGCAGGTTATGGCTATCGCCTTGGGGCGCAGTATCTTCGAAACGAATTCAATCGTGCCGGGCCGGTGCTTCATCTGTTGCTACGCTACACCCAGGCGCTGATCACGCAGATGGCGCAAACGGCCGTCTGCAATCGGCATCACTCGGTCGAGCAGCAACTATGTCGCTGGCTGCTGCTAAGCCTTGATCGGCTTCCAACAACGACCTTGACCATGACTCAGGAACTGATCTCCAACATGCTCGGCGTGCGCCGCGAAGGTGTCACCGAAGCCGCTGGCCACTTGCAGCGCGCCGGCTTGATCCACTACAGCCGCGGGCGTATCGATGTGTTGGACCGACCGGGATTGGAGCACGCCGTTTGCGAGTGCTACGCAGTGGTCAAGCGGGAGTCGGATCGCTTGCTCGCCGATATTGGTCCTGGCGACAAATCGCACATGCTGGGCGCTTCCGAGTCCTGATTAGCTTCTTGCGTATAATTTATATTATGTCAAATCACTTGGAATGATAGTTGCTCAGCGTGACTGACTAGGCCAAAACCTCTGTTACTACGTCCAAGTGCTCAGCTATGTCATCCGCATCGACTATTTCACGCGGCGAGGCGTCACGAATCGAAAACATGCCAACGACCTTACCGCTTGGTGCGACGATGGGCAAATGCCGGAAACGCCGTTCTTTCATCAGCAACAGGGCATCGCAAACACTCATTTCCGGCGGCACCGTCAGTGGATTACTTGTCATCACCTCAGATACCGGCGTGATAGCCGGATCCAGTGACTTTGCAACAACTTTCGTCAGCAGATCGCGCTCCGTAAAAATGCCAATCGGACCGCCGTCTTCATTCAGGATTAGTACGCTGCCCGTTTCCGAGCGCGTCATAACACAGGCCGCCTGAAAAACAGTGGCATCTGGCGCGGTGGTAATCAAGTGCATGCGGGAGCTTGATTGATACACGGTACGGTCGTTCATGCCGTTTCTCCTCAGGCGAAAGCATTGAATGAGTAGACTCATTCTATTCCACTGACGAAATAGCGTCGCCGTCGTCGCCAAGGCGATGGGGAAAACACCATAAAAGTTGGTCGCAATCACTTTCAATTAGCCGGAATACCCCGGTAGCCTCGACTTTTCAGACAGGACAAACAGAGTGCGTTGCGATTTAACCGAACAAGGTTCCTTGCACCGCAAGCCCCGGTACCTTGAATCGAGAGCAGTCGAGTCGTTGCAATTCACGTCTACCGCTGTTGTTCAAGTCCAGTCGTTGACATGCCTTCGCAAAACGCTGTGCAAGCAGATCTGCAAATATCCCCTCGCCTCTCATGCGCGATCCAAACGCTGAATCGTTGTCTCGCCCGCCACGCATTTCCTGCACACGCGACATGACGTGCGCAGCTTTTAGCGGGAAGTGGATCTGTAGCCAATCCCGAAAGACATCTTTGAGTTCCCAGGGCAAACGCAGCAGGATATAACCAGCGTTGGTCGCGCCCATTGTGCGTCCAGTCTCAAGCAACGTTTCAAGTTCGTGGTCTGTCAGGAATGGAATAACAGGCGCGACATTGATGCTGACGGGAATTCCTGCCTCTGTCAGCCGTTTGATCGTCAGCATTCTTCGCGCTGGTGCCGATGTGCGCGGTTCGAGGTAGCGCGACACCTGATGATCGAGCGTCGTAATGGACAGTGAAACATGAACCAGATTCCGGTCGGCCATCGACTGAAGGATGTCGATATCCCGTTCGATTAAGGCGGATTTGGTAATCAGTCCAACCGGTTGATTAAACGCGGACATCACTTCCAGGCATTGGCGCGTCAATTTGTAGTCGCGCTCGCAAGGCTGAAATGCGTCGGTTATGACGCCCATGCTGATAACGTCCGGCTCATAGCCTGGCCTTGAAAGTTCTTTTTGCAGCAATTCAGCTGCGTTAACCTTTGCGAATATACGGGTTTCAAAATCCAGCCCAGGCGATAGACCAAGATATGAATGGGTTGGTCGCGCAAAACAGTAAATGCAGCCGTGTTCGCAGCCACGGTACGGATTAAGCGAATAACGAAATGGAATATCTGGCGAATTGACGGTATTGATGATGCTCTTGGCTTGTTCTTGGGTAACGATTGTTCTTGGCGCCGGATTTTCCTGCTCATCTTCCTGCTCCTGCCAACCATCGTCAAAGCACACCCGCTGCCATTTTTCAAAGCGCCCTTCGAGGTTTATTGACGCGCCCCGCCCCTTGTACAATTGATCGCGGCGCACTCCTGAGGAAACGCTTGTAGTCTTTAATGCCATAGCGAGCCTCGTCAGGTGTGAGTATCAATTAAACTGTATATCTATACAGTTTAATTGTCAAGTCTTCAAACCCTTCCACGCCTTGAATGGCTGATCGCGTTTTTGGGTGCTACAGAGATTGGTGCCTTTGAATGACATCTGGATTAGCGTAAATTTCGTACCGTAGCAATCACAAACAAAAGGGTGCTTCCATGGGGCTACGAACAAAATTCAATATCGTGCTGCTCGTCGTATTTGCGCTCGGGCTCGCCGTAACCGGCTATATCTCCTATACGCTGCTTCAACAAAATGCGAAGGATGAAGTTTTCCGCAATGCCGGCCTGATCATGGAGGCAACACTTTCGATGCGCGACTACACCCAAAAGCAAGTGAGCCCGCATCTGGACTATCAGCCCGATACCTTTCTCCCGCAGAGCGTGCCAGCCTTCGCGGCGACGGAAATGATGAATGGGCTGCGCAAGAAATATGCTGATTACAATTACAAAGAGGCCGTTCTCAATCCCACCAATCTGCGTGACCGTGCGGTTGATTGGGAGGCTGATCTGGTCAACGCTTTTCGTAGCGATACAGCCAAGACCGATCTGAGTGGCACGCGCATGTCGGCGGCAGGGCCATCGCTCTATTTGGCGCGGCCGATACGGGTCGTTGAGGAAGGATGTCTCGCCTGTCACAGCACGCCGGACAAAGCACCCGCACCGATGACGGCAAAATACGGCGGCAACAATGGGTTCGGTTGGAAAGTCAACGAAATCGTTGGCGCCCAGGTGGTGTCGGTGCCGATGTCACTGCCAATCGAAAATGCCAATCGCGCGTTCGTCACCTTCATGGCCTCGTTGACGGGCGTATTCGTGGTGGTGTTTGTTATCCTCAACGTGATGCTGTCGTTCCTGATCGTGCGCCCAATTACCGATATGTCGGAAGCAGCGAATGAAATCAGCACCGGCAATATGGACATTCCTGAATTTCCCGACAAGGGCCGTGACGAAATGGCGTTGCTGGCCAAGTCATTCAATCGCATGCGACGCAGCCTGCAAAAAGCCATTTCACTTATAGATGAATGACGATTAGTCAATTACTGCTTATCTGACGATGCCGACCCCTGTTCAAAGTTTGCCTGATGGCCATTTGATCAATGAATACGTGATCGACAAACTGGTTGGCGTCGGTGGATTCGGACTCACCTATCTCGCTACCGATCAGAATCTCAATTTGCCGGTGGCCCTCAAGGAGTATTTTCCAACCGATATCGCCAAGCGCGGCGGCGAAAGCGATGACGACACGTCTATCCGCCCGACGCCGGATACCAACCGTGAGACTTTTCAGTGGGGTTTGACACGTTTTCTGGACGAGGCCAGAACGCTGGCGACGTTCCGTCACCCGAACATCGTTCGCGTCATGCGGTTCTTTCAGGCTAACTCCACGGCCTACATGGTCATGGAGTATGTGCAGGGCGCTTCGCTGAGTGATTGGATGCGCACCCGCCGCCCACTGCCACAGGCAGCGATCGAGAGGATCGCCCTGCCCCTGATCGACGGCTTGGGAACAATTCACCGTACCAGCTACCTGCATCGCGACGTGAAGCCCAGCAATATCTACATTCGTGAAGACGGCAGCCCGGTGTTGCTCGATTTCGGTTCCGCCCGCTCAACCAGTGGAGGCCGCGATTTGACTGCCATCGTGAGCCCCGGCTATGCGCCCGTTGAGCAATACAGCGAATCTAGCGCCCAAGGTCCTTGGACCGATCTATATGCCATGGGTGGCGTGATGTACTGGATGGTTACGGGGAAGAAGCCGGTGGACGCAACAGCGCGACTGAAAAACGATCCGCAACCGCGCGCTGCCGATATCGGCGATCCGACGCTTTATTCCAATGAATTTTTACAGTCCATTGATTGGGCGTTGCGACCCGATGAGCTGGAACGCCCTCAATCAAGCGAAGAATTTCTGACGCGTTTGCGAAACGTGGCGGCTAGTCCGTCGCAAAGCGTCGCCGCAAGTGAAACGCAAAGTTATCTCGATCTTGATCGAACCCAGCCGCTTGGGTCGCCAACGGCTACGCCGTACACCAGGACCGTCCCGGCAGGGCAAGAGCAGCCTTCTTCCGTACCCATCGACACGGCGAAATTGAAAGAGATTGAATCCGAGCTGGCCAAATTTATCGGGCCGCTGGCTGCAGTGCTGGTACGAAAGGCCGCCAAGAACAGCGGCAGTATTGAAGCCGTGGTGGAGACCGTCGCGCGGGAAATTGATGACGACGATGATCGCAACACGTTTTCCCTGCGGATGAAGGAGACCACGCGCCCACCTGCATCGCGACTGTCGGGTGAAGATCGCTCTGAGATTCCCACGCAGCTCGCTGCAGCACGATTTGGCATCGACACGCTTGAACGCGCGGAAAAACGTCTCGCGCAGCACATCGGCGCGATCGCGCGCGTAATTGTAAAAAAGGCTGCGATGAGAGCGCGCGATGAGGGCGAACTCTATCTCATCATCGCCGATGAAATTGAGGATCAAGCCGACCGCAAAGCCTTTATCAAGAAAGCCATTTCCGCATCAAAAAAAGTGTAACCCCAGCATTGGTGCGCGTTTCAGGCACAAAATGCCTGAAACGCCGCGCCAGTAAATGATTTTCATTTTTTTCCTTCGTTTGCGCGAAGTAGTTGTTTTCTGGCGCACTGTTATCCGGTGATCTGCGTCGCGTCAAGTACACTCACGTTTTCGCGCCGTTTGGCCGATTTCCCTCTCCGCGCCGTGCATCTATTCCTTCGAAAACCTACCCTTCCGATGTTGTGCTTTATTGATTGCCAAGCATGTGCGGCCTGAGCGGTTTCGTCGACCTCGCCGGTGCGACCCACGAACCAAATGAAGTCATTCGAAGGATGAACCGTCGGCTCGCGCACCGTGGTCCTGACGCCGAGGGCTATTTTCATCAGGGCCCCGCCTATTTTGGACACCGTCGCCTCAGTGTGATCGATATTGCTTCCAGCCTGCAGCCGATGAGTACCGCAGATGGCCGCCACACCATCGTCTATAACGGCGAGGTATACAACTATCGCGCACTACGCCAGCAACTTAAGGCGAATGGTCGCATCTTTCGAACCGCTGGCGATACGGAAGTGACGCTACAGGCCATCGCGCATTGGCAGGACGCTGCACTGAACCACCTGCAAGGCATGTTTTCCTTCGCCGCCTGGGATGCAGACAGGCAATCGCTATTCGCCGCCCGCGACCATCTGGGCGTCAAGCCATTTCATTATTTTTGGGACGGCAAACTGTTCGCGTTTGCGTCCGAACTGAAAGCGTTGCTGGAGCACCCTGCCGTCCCGAAAGAGATTGATCTGGATGCG
>JBDTPE010000097.1:0-7906 GCA_039932875.1 Betaproteobacteria bacterium
CCCGTCGAACCATCGGCGGTGTAAGACATCACGCCATGTTCGCCGTCAGTGAACCGAAAGCTCACGTTGCCTACCGCAGGCGCCGTCAAGAGCGACTGCTGGCCATTGATTTGTGAAAACGGTGTGCCAGTTGCGCGGTATAAGGGGCCGGAATAACTGCCATCAGCCTGCCGGGGAACGTTTGAGCCAAATAGCCATTGCGCTGTCCCATCGGTTGCATAGGTGAACCATGCCACGAACAGAATATCGCCCTGATGCGCAAGGTTGACACCCCAGCCCGATTCGGCCGGCACCCACCAGAGATCCTGGTAATTCTGCGATGACGAGCGCGATGTGGCCGCAGGCTGTAACGTACAAGTGGTGCCGGTTGGCGTGTATTGCTGCCTGGTGATTGCCTTTGTCTGCGTGACGGCGCCGATCGTGTACGCAACCGATCCGGCAGTATTGCTGGTGAAGCGGAACGTCGCGTTGCCGACAGTAGTCGTGGTCTTCGACGACTGCGCGCCGTTGATGAGGTTGAATGCCGTGCCGGTGGTCTGCGCCACCGGTCCGCTGTAGCTGCCATCGGGCTGACGGGTGGCTTGTACGAAGTACCAACGCGCCTTGCCGTCGCTACCGTAGGTGTACCACGGCGCAAAGATGATATCGCCCTGATGATTGAGCATCATTCCCCAACCAGACTCACTCTGATTCCACCAGAGGTCGCTGTAGTTTGGATTTGTTTGCGCCCATACACTGCAACAGAGCAACTGTGCAACCAATCCTACGAAGAGCAATAATTTTTTCATGGCGACCCTCTGAACGATTCCTGATAAATGGATACACGGTAGCTGCGACGTAATCGCAATGACTGGCGTCGATACCCTTATCTGTGAATGCCGCAAATGTCCGGAAAACGGCTCATGTTTTGAAAAATTGTTTTGATTGCAGCCGATTGCAGGCGACGGCGACTGCCCGTGAAGATGGCGAAATTTTGAAAACTCCAGCATTGGCGCGGCTTTCCAGGCACAACTTGCCGAAAAGGCTCGTGGATGCTGGTGTTTTGGCCTTGGGCCCGCGGGCAAAAAATACTCTGCGCTATAGTCTTGCGTTGGGTTCGCCGTAGTTCACCCAAGCAGATTCAGTGCGACACTGACTTCGCAACTCGCCACTTCAAATCGAGCCCCTTAGTGCCCTCACCAAAATTCTCGCAACTCCTCTTCGCCACAGCGATTTTGTCTGCCACCGCTGCGTTCGCGGACACGCCCAAGCCCGCCCCAAGCGCCGCACAAGCTGCCGCCGATGTAACGGCCAGCGATGGACCCTACGCTTTTTACCGCGATGGCAAACCCGGACTCGATGTCTCGTGGGTATGCAATGGCAAAACGGTCAAGCTGTCTGTCGCAAAAGCGGTCGGCGCCATCATCAAACCTGCGTGCGGCTTTCCCAAGCCGATCACCATTCGCGACGTAACGTCAACTTTTCCCACACCAGTCAAATTCACGGCCAAAAAACTGGTCGCCTTAAGCGACGTGCACGGACAATTTGACGCCATGGTGAAGCTGCTGCAAGCGAACGGCATCATCGACGGCAATCTGAAATGGTCATTTGGCGATGGGCACATGGTGATGGTTGGCGACATGTTTGATCGCGGGCCACAGGTGACCGAAATTTTATGGCTGCTGTACCAGCTCGAAGCCGAAGCAACAGCGGCTGGCGGTGCGCTACACGTCATGCTGGGCAATCACGAGACGATGGTGTTCTACGACGACCTGCGCTACGTCAATCCCAAGTATGCCGCTGTCACCCGGCAGTTAAACAATACTTACCCCGGATTATTCAACGAGCAGACGGTACTTGGTCGCTGGCTACGATCTAAACCGCTGCTGTTGCAAGTCAACGACATGTTGTTCGTACACGGCGGCTTAAGCCCTGAATTCGCAGCACTGAACATGACCTCGCAGGAAACTAACGAAGTTTTTCGCGCGACGTTTGGGCAGTCGCGCACCACCATTCGCACGACTCAACCTGCCACACTGCTCTACGGCGGACGCGGACCGATCTGGTATCGCGGTTACTTCAACGACCCGAAAATCGACAGCGGCGATCTCGACAAACTACTTACTCAGTTTGGCGTCAAGCGCATCGTCGTGGGACATACGACGATGTCCGGCGTGTTCTCGCATTACGAAGGGCGCGTCATCAGCGTCGATACCGCAATCCAGAAAGGCGTAGGCGGTGAGTTGTTCATCTGGACCGATGGGCAACTTGCGCGCGGAACATTCCAGGGTGAACGGCTACCGGTCACGGCGTATCCGAAAGGCGCTGGCGCTTCTGACACCCACTAAGCGTCACTAACTGTCGCCATAGCGCCGCCCACTATAATTGTCTGGTCCCTCCCCCAAACCACTCTCAAGCCCACGCCATGTTCCGCACCCAATATCTCGACTACGCCGCGCTCACCGCACAACTCCAAACCTGGGCCAGCCAATATCCCAGCTTCGTCAAACTCGAATCGATTGGTAAATCGCGCGAAGGCCGGGATGTGCACCTCCTCACTATCGGCACCAGCCCGGATGAAGTCCGCCCCGCTGTTTGGGTGGACGGCAACATGCACGCGAGCGAGTTCTGCGGCTCCTCGGTTGCGCTGGCGATCGCCGAGGACCTGATCACCATTCACGCGGGAATGAAAGGCGTGGCGCAGTTGCCGGCACACATGGCAGAGCTAGTGAAATCACATCTTTTCTACATCGTCCCGCGGATTGCCCCAGACGGCGCGGAAGCCGTGCTTAAAACCGGTCGCTACATACGTTCGGACGCAACCGACCGGCGCGCCGATCAGGGCCGCAGCTACTGGCAGAACGCCGACGTCGATGACGATGGCCAGATCGGCTACATGCGCCAGCAGCATCCCAATGGCGAGATGGTGGAACTGAACGAAGCGCCCGGCGTGCTGGTGGCAAGGCAGCCCGAGGATGCGGGACCGTTCTACCGGGTGTTTCCGGAAGGAAATATCGCCAACTTTTCCGGTGGGCGCATACCAGACCCTGACTTTTTGGGTGATACCCAAACCGACTACAACCGTAATTTCCCCTATCAGTGGGGCGCAGAAAACGAGCAACAGGGCGCTGGCGAATTTCCCGGCAGCGAACCCGAGATTCGCGCGCTGCTCGAATTCCACGCGACGCATCCCAACATATTTGCCTGGATCAATTACCACACCTTCGGCGGCGTATTCCTGCGTCCGTCTCATGACATTGCCGACAACCAGATGGATCAGGCCGATCTGGCGGTATTCAAACAGGTGGAGATCTGGGCTAAAGAATTGACTGGCTACCCGATGGTGTCGGGCTTCCACGATTTTCAATATGTACCCGGTGTCCCTTCGCGTGGCGTGATCACCGGTTACGCCTACCATCAGCGGGGCGCGCTTTCATATTGCGTGGAGCTGTGGGATATCTTCACCCAGATCGGCGTGGAAAAGAAAACGCGCTTCGTCGATTTCTATTCGCAACTGGAACGCAAAGACCTGATTGCGCTGGCCAAGTGGGACAGCGAAGTAAACCAATCGCGCATCTTCCAGCCATGGCGAAAATTCGATCACCCGCAGCTGGGGCCGGTAGAGTTGGGCGGCTTCGACATGCGGGTCGGCATTTCCAATCCGCCATACGAGAAACTGGACGAAGTCTGCCGCCAGCATAGCGCCACGACCTTGCGCGTGGCTTCGCTGTTGCCGTCCATTTCCTTGGACGTCACTGCAATGGAAAGCATTGCGCCTGGCGTAACCCGCGTCGAATTGCGCGTGAGCAATGCGGGCTACCTAGGCTCGCATGGCATCAGCTCGGCGAAAAAACTGGCGCACGTTGAGCCGTTGCGATTAACGGCGGACGGCGACGGCGTAACACTCGCGACGCAAGCCGACGCGGTTACGCAGCTCGGCCATCTCGACGGATGGGGCCAGGGACCGCACGGCGGCTATATGATCGCCCTGCCCTGGACACGCGGCAGCGGCAATGAGCGTAGCGTTTCGCTCGTGGTGACCGGAAAAGGGCAGCTTCGGGTGAAGGTAGGCAGTTGCCGGGTGGGATTCAAGACACTCACGATCGAGGTGCGCTAGCAACTGCAACGGGGATTGTCGAAACCGTGCCTCCTCATTCGTCGTTGCAGGGTGACACCCAACTTTCGAACGGAGAACAAGAATGAAAATTTACTGGATCAAAGCGCAGGCGCCGCGCCGCGTACTGGCACTGGTCAAGCACCTGGGCATTGCAGCCGAACTGGTCGAGGTTGACGCAAAGGCGGGCGGCCTTCGCGCCGCCGAGTACGCAGCACTGAACCCTAATCTGAAAGCACCTACATTGGTTGACGGCGACATGGTGTTGTGGGAATCCTCGGCGATCATGGCCCATCTGTGCGTCAAGGCGGGCTCGGACATGTGGCCCGCGAATAACCCGGCAGAGCAGGTTGAAATGCTGCGCTGGCTTTCCTGGAACGACTGCCATTGGGTTGGCGCGGTGGGACCGTACTATTTCGAGTACGTCGTAAAACCAACATTCGGTATCGGTGATCCAGACAGCGAAGCGCTGAAGGATGCCGACAAACCATTCTTGAAGTTCGCCAAAGTGCTTGAGGCACATTTGGTTGGCCGCGATTATGTCGCGTGCAACAGGCTTACCATCGCTGACTTTCAGCTCGCCTCCATGGCGACCTATTGGCGCGAATCGACGATGCCGATGGAATCCTTCCCGCACATCGTGCGCTGGCTTGACGGGCTCAACAAGCTGCCCGCCTGGGCGGATCCTTGGCCCGCAACTGCCTGACAAGTAATTACCGGCGATGACAACATCGCCGGTACAGGTACCAATTAGCGGTAAAACGCTTCGACAATACCTTTCAACTTGATCGTGAGCGGATTGCCTTTTCGATCTACTTTCTTGCCCACTGGTACCTTGATCCAGCCTTCACTGATGCAGTATTCCTCGACATCGAAACGCTCCTTGCCGTTGAAACGGATGCCAACGTCGCGTTCGAAAATCGCCGCAACGTGATGCGGGCTGCGCGGGTCCGCGGCAAGGCGGTCAGGTAATGGCGGCGTTGCAGGTGCTTCAGGGATTTGTGTGGTTTCGTTCATGGTGGCTCTTCAAGTAGTTTGGGAATTTGGTCGCACTGAACTTGTGCTGTGCGGCGAGTGGCCTTATTTGATCGCACGGCGCGCGGATTGGTCCGAGAGTATATAGAGAGTTGCCCAGCTTGCCGTTTCGACTTTGTTCCGTCGATTGGCGCCGCGCAGTACCGGCCGCGAGTGGCTTGCGCCGGAGTGGGGCTGCGTTGGCATTGGTCTAAAGCCGCCTGTAATGCGCGGGATGCGCGCCAGCGACGCTCACATACAGAAACAAACGCCATTCCCACTTTTCCCCAACAGTGCCAAAGTCTAACAAACGTTAAGCGCGCCGCACCGCCGCATAAAACAAAACACTTGGGAGGCATTGATGAATGTTAGGCAATTCGCCGCAGTCTTGTCACCGCTAGCCGCGCTTTGCGCGCGCTAGCACTAGGGGTCAGAATCAAATTGCTTTGGCATAAGTGAGAGGCGATGGAAAGGAAATTGACTCTGACCCTCATGTCCTAGTGGGTACGCGAAAACAATCGTTGTCTGTTCCGTTTTATTTCTTGGCAAACACAAGCACCCGTGCGGCTCCCGCGGCGAAAATAGCTGAAACATCGCGCCAGTGCTTGTGTTTAAAAGACTAGTCGGTTGTATAGTGCTTCACGCAACCTCGTGCCATTATCGCCGTTCTACATCCGGTCAAGCGGACTGATCACGCCGCGTCCTGCGACTTTTAGAACATGGGTGTAAATCATCGTCGTTGAAACATCCGAGTGTCCGAGCAACTCCTGTACGGAGCGGATGTCATAGCCCGCCTGTAGCAGGTGCGTAGCAAACGAATGCCTGAGTGTATGCGGGGTCGCTGGCTTGGTGATGCCCGCAGCCACTACCGCGCGCTTGAATTCCCGCTGGAAAGTTTGCGCATACAAATGATGCCGCCGAACAATTCCGGATCGTGGATCGCGTGCGACGGCAGCCTGCGGAAATATCCAGAACCAGCCCCAGCTCATTCCAGCCATGGGGTATTTCTTTTCCAGCGCATGTGGCATGAAAACGCCGGGACGCGCAGCGGCCACATCGATAGCCCAGACAGCACGCGCATGATTCAGTTGCGACTTCAACGGCGCAATGATCGCCTCGGGCAACATGACGACGCGGTCCTTGAAACCCTTGCCTTCACGGATAACGATCGCGTGGTGGTCAAAGTCAATGTCCTTCACGCGCAACTGCAATCCTTCGTTAATTCTCATGCCAGTCCCATAAAGGAGTCGCCCCAACACCGCATACACACCTGTTAGCAAAGCCAGCACGCGTGCGACCTCTTCGCGCGACAATACGACAGGCATACGCCGTGGTGTGTTCGGTCGTGCCAATCCATCCAGCCATGGCAGCTCCACGCCAAGTACTTTTTTGTACATAAACAGCAACGCTGAAAGAGCCACCTTGTGCGTCGAGGGCGAAACGTTTCGCTGATCGGCGAGAAAAGTCAGGAACGCTTCGACTTCCGCCGCGCCCATTTCACGCGGATGCCGCGTACCGGACCAGCGAATGTAAAACCGGCACCAATATATGTACGCCTGTTCGGTGCTCCGGCTGAAATGCAAATACCTTATCCGTTCGCGAATTTGGTCGAGGATGCGTGTCGTTTGCAGAGGCGGCAACGCTTCGCTAGACTTTGCGGGAGCGAGGCGGTATGGTCGGGATTCCGACTTGACGCAAAACTCAATTCCGTTATGACTGTACATATATACAGTATGTCAATTCAATCCATTGATTGCAAGCGCGTTTTCCGGTTTTTTTGTCCCAAGTTGTGCAACAACCAAAAGCGTTGTGCGTCAAAATCGACTATTACATTACGTTAGGCCTCACAGCAACAAAATTCTGCACATAACCAAGTTGGGAGACAGTCATGTTCAAGTCATTCTTATTTGCCGCATCGCTGACGTGCATGTCGTTTGCTTCGGGCATTGCATCGGTTGCCATAGCGGCAGAGACGTCGGCCGCATCCAATATCGGTTTCGTGTTGTACACGAAAAGTCATTCACCAGGCACTCTGAACGCGAGATGGATGTACGGAACCGAGTACAGAGGACCAGGGATAGCGACAGGGGGGCCAAAGCAAGGCTTTGTCGGTAAGTACCATGTTCGCTACTTTTACGATAGCGGAAAGTTTTCGGATGAGTATGACTTGATCATTGAAAAGACCGACGATGTCTACAAGGCATCGTGGCTGACGAAAGGCAAGCTCAGCGCTGTTGGTGTTGGAATGGAGGTCGAGAATGGGCTAGCTGTCGGCTGGCGTAGAGTCGATGACTAACCCCCTTACTCAGGCCTAACATTGCGGTCAAGATCGCTCCCTTCGGTCGCTGGGACGGCGCAAAAGCGCGCCGCCCTTTACCTTAATCGTTAGGCATCATGAGAATCGCCTACCCGTGGACCTGCAAGTATTGCGATGCCGGAAACGCTGCGGGCACCGAAGCCTGCTCGCGATGTGGGGAATCTGCGATTGCTCGACCAATTGACGTAGACCGGGCGCGAGGCATCGTTCCTCCGCTAACATCTACACCACAGCAGGATAGGTTGGAAGTGCCGCGTCGGCCGATGCGGATCGTTGCCGGGATCCTCTTAGTAATCGGTTTCGCCGGGGCGGTGATCGAGCGCCTATCCTTCACAATCGTGGCCGAGCTAATCGCAATCGCCATGGCTGCCGTCGGATTTGGAGGGGCTTGGCTAATCACAAACATTTGGGGTGAGCCTACAAATGCCGAGCGTGACGCGAAAGCTCATGATGCCTAACAACGCGTTGGAGCGGACCGTGGG
>JBDTPE010000098.1:0-7898 GCA_039932875.1 Betaproteobacteria bacterium
ATTCAACTGTCCACCGCTTGTCGGGACTCGTACTTGAATCCGCGAAAATGGCTGGAAATAGCCGTGGATAGGCGGGTTCAATGCTCAAGTGCATAGCATGCACAACAAACAAGCAACGAGGCCAGATCCAATATTCTCAGCTAGTGCAATTAGAACTTCAGATTGAGCATTGAAAATGGCCAAAACAGGCGAAACGCCTCAGCAATGCTATTGCTTGAATCTTGTGATCGGCTTCGTCTGCGTCACGCCATTCAACGTATACGTGAAGGTTCCATTGTTCACGTCGGTGAAGATAAGGGTCGCCGTGCCGACAACCTGCGCCTGCACATTGCTTCCCGGTACAAATGACGAAAACACTGGGCCGGTGGTTTTGATGATTTGTCCCTCGTACTGTACGGACCTCGTCCATTGTCCTGCTTGAATGGTGTACCACTCCGCCCGATTGTCAGCACCATAGGTAAACCATGCCGCTAACAGTCGATCACGATTGTCGTGCCAGATAAACAACCCCCAGCCCGATTCCGCCGGGTTCCACCAGTGGTCGGAATAGTTCAGTCGAACATACGGTGTCGCTTTGGCGATTCGATTATCCGTCACAGTCAACGGAACATCGGATTGAATAAGGGCATCAGGCTGTCCCGCCCTGGCTTGGTACAAATCGATCAGGTAGGAGCCTGCAGGTAATCGACCCACGTCAAACTGAAGATCAAAGGTAAGTCCTGGATCGATAGTGGCACTAGTGTCCAGTTCGCCCATTGTTACGCGTATTCGATTGCTGGACATGCTCACGCGATAGGAGTCACGCAGAAAGAGTACACCAAAGAGGCGGGTACGGTAGACAAGCACAACTGAATCCGCTGCAGTGGGGTTGGCGGGAGTAACACCCAACACCTGCGCATCGCCATTGCCGACAAATGCAGCCGTAGAAAAAAATAACAGGCAAAGAAAAATTAAGCGCTTCATATCGAGCCTCCATGATTCACGTGTGGAACAGCCGCACCGTACAAACAGCGCATCAGAAAAATGGCAAGAGACATCCGTTCGAATTCATTCAACGGCGTGTTGTTGGCGTTCGATTTCATCTGGGTCTCCAGCCTAATTTGGCAGCACTAAGCCAGAGCGTGCCTTTACAGCAGTAATGTCGCTCGAACTCACTGCGCCAGAGATATTTACGTCATATATAAAATTACTGGCATCGACGGTTTGCCCGGATCTTGCCTGAACAGCACTGATGTCACTGGCGTTGACCGAGCGCGTGTTGTTGACATCTCCAACAAGAAATCCCATCGATACGGTTCCGATCACTATTCCGTCAGTACCCGTCACGGTAATTTTGGCGCGCTTGTTGTCGGCCACGCCGCTAAGTGAGACGATCACCTCATTTCCGCTTGCGCTTGCCGTCGCGCTGCCAAGTGATGCGCCAGCAGAATCCACGACTGTGGCGCTGAGTGTCCCGGTAATTGGCGCGTTAAATTGGAACACGATCTGATGGCCCGCCGTGCCCGTTCTTGGCTCTACGCTAACCAGCCCGCACATCGGGAGCGACACGTCGAGATTCAGGTCATAGGTGCCAGTTGAGCCATGCGTCTTGCGGGACTTTACGGCCAACAACGACGCGGCAACCGGCTGTGGCGATACCGCGCTGGCGACGACGGGATACGCATAACCCAAACTAACGACATCGAGCGTATAGCCGAGCCCGGCCATATTGCACTGTTCGCGTAACGGGAAAACCGCATGATCATCGAGCGTTGCATTGTAGGCGCGCAGGAGTGGCTCGGTGCCGACTGGTTGCGGGTAGGCGCGATCATAGACGTAGCCTTCAACCCCATCGATTTTGTAGCCTACCGAAATGAATCCACCCGCGCCGTTGATTTCGCTATTGGTATCGGTGCTGAGAGCGTGATCTACGTGATAAATGTTGTTTGCACACACGCCGGGTGGCGATGGACCGCCCGGAGCCGGACAGGCATAACTCAAGCGAATGAGCGGACGCAGCGGCGCGCCTTGTGGATTGGGGTTCTGGTAGGTGCCGATTACCCAAACCTGCGCGCCGGTCATGTTGTTGGCCAGATCCTCCGGGATATTATCAAAGTCCATCGGTGGCACGCCAATGAACACATAGGATTTACCTACCGCAGGATTGGGCCTGGGCCTTAGCGTTCCGTGTAAAGCTGCCAACGCCATTTGCGGCACAGTTGTATAAAAACGGTCGCCTGTACCATCCTTGTTTTGTATCGGGTTGTACTCACTGTACATCGACAGCAAGGGAATCAGGCGCTTGGTATTGGTAGCCACCATGGATGCAACCGCAGTCGCCGCATTTGGCTGCCCCCAGCCTATCAGTTCATTCGGTGATGCAGCATTGTCGCCAGCATGGCGCAAATAATAACCAACTTCGCTCGAAGTAATCCACGGATTAACCGAGCGCATCAGCCCGACAAGTGCCGAGATATGCGGGGCCGCCATCGAGGTACCTGTGCAGGGGCCGAAGCCGTCGTCTATCACACTGCCGGTTATGTTATCGCCGCAGAAACTGCCAACGTTCCAGTTCTCCTTGTCATAAATGGTGGAGAACACATCCATCCCAGGCGCGACCACACCACGATTCTGCATGGAGGGGCCGCCGGTGGAGCCACTAAAAAATTCGTCAGAAACCCGCATTTCAGTCCAGAGATAACCGCGAGAACCTGCCGTGGGCTGAAGCGCGCCCACCGGGATGACTGTGGTTTGGTTGGCCGGTTGTTGGACATCGCTCGTAATAGCACCACCGTTTGGGTCTCGCCGGTTTAGATAATTATTGCCGGCAGCCGCAACCATCACCACGTTGCGGCTATTCGCTAACCTGAGCGCCTCACAAAACGCCGTTTGCGATCCGCTGCAATTTTCATATCCGTAATTTCCAAAACTCATATTGATGACTTGCGCGCCGCGGTCGACCGCCGCAGTGATACCAGCGATCAGGCTGTCTGGTAGAATCCCATTAAACGAACTGCTTACTTTTTGGATCATGAGCGCACAGTTCCAGCATCCCCCTGCGGTGCCGTAGCCGTTGTTCGTGTTTGCCGCAATGATGCCGGCGACATGCGTGCCGTGTCCGTGCGAGAGAGCGGAACCTGCGCCGCCTAATTCATCATCAAGGGTGCCTGCACCACTCAGAATCGCTGAAAACTGCGGTTTGAAATTCGCCGTTAAATCCGCGTGTACGACTTGCGGGCCGCTAACAAGTTGAATGCCCGTATCCAATACCGCCACGTAAGCGTTACCCTTCACCGTATCCCACGCCGCAGGAAAATTCATCTGCTGCAATCCCCACTGGTAATTCATGTAGCCTGTCCCGTAGCCCGATCCTTGTTGGAAGCCCGGATCGGAAGGAGTCGTTGAAAAATAAAAGCGCGCGTTCTTTGACACGCTGGCGATGCCCGACTTCAGCGCAAGGCTCGACTTTGTAACATCTGCTGCCGCGACACTGGCATAGCTCAACACGGCATATTGATCGAGTCTCACGCGCGGCGAATCTACTCCGAGGCGTTGTATCTGTTCGGCACTCAGCCTGTCGGCAATGAGGTAGCGTGCCTTCAGGGGTGAGCCTAGTGTCTGATGAAGCAATGATTCAAGCGGCGTTTTGGAGGTAGCCGCCACTGCCTTCAAGATTTCGTCCGGGGAATTCGCGATCCTTAGTGCAGACTTGGTGTCAAGCAACACGAATAGTTCGGCCTCGGGCGGGATCGCAGCATCAATCGCTGCTGCCGTCTGCGCCGTGAGCGCGGCAGCAATACACCCGATCAGCGATGTTACGCGCATCGAGTGGAGCAGGCCGTTGAGTTGGCGGGGGGGGGTGAACAAGCTGGCGATCTGCATGATGGGCAATCCTGATATTTGCGGTTCAGTTGGGCGCTTCCGAGCTGACGCGAGAACCCTGAAACAACATTCGTTAATCAAATATACACCAATTCAAATTACTGCCGATCTGCAAATATCTGCTATTTGCAGATCGGCCAAGAGTAAATATCGGCGCGGATTTTAGGTTGTTTTACTTGAAACTGAGTGTCAATAGTTGCGCCACTTTGTATACAGTTGCCCTCAGTTAACAATATTTGTCGCTGCTCTCCTGCGTCGGAAATGCCCAGAATGGATATCCTGAAATGAAAGTCGCTTGAGACAGCGACGACGCTGTCGCCCCCGGCGCCAAGCGCAAACGCGCGAAGTCGTCAGATCAGATTTGACCGCCGCTTCGTCGTCAACGATTCCGCTGTGCGTCCGCACGCTTTTCCAACTCGTATCAGCGTGTGCTGCGGTTGCAAACGCCCTGGCACCTCCAGCCAAGTCAAACGCACCAAACGAGTAGAATGGACGTATGGAGAAAATCGTCGCTAAAGCGCAAATGAAATCGCCGCCAAGCGACGTGTCGTATTGGTTGAGCCGGCCAGCGGCGGAGCGAATCGCGGCAGTCGAATTACTCCGTCAACAGGCGCACGGACAGTATGCTGAGCAAAGACTTCAAAGAGTTTTTGTCGTTACTCAACTCAAGGCAGGTTGAGTACCTGGTGGTCGGCGGCTATGCGCTCGCGGCGCATGGACACCCTCGATACACAGGCGACATCGACATCTGGTTCAACCCCACCAACACCAACATCGCGGCGATCCTTAGTGCGCTGGATGATTTTGGCTTTGGTTCGATGGGCATCGCCCTCGAAGATTTGAGCAGAGCAGAGTCGGTCATACAGCTCGGTTACCCACCCTCAAGAATTGATTTGCTCTCCTCTATTGACGGCGTGCGCTTCCAGGATTGCTTCGACGGGCGGATGGTGCTGAAGTTGGACCAAATCGACGTACCGTTTATCAACGTCCGCGACTTTCGTACCAACAAACTCGCGGTGGGACGGCAAAAGGACCTTGCCGACATTGAGGCGCTGGATGGTGGACACGAGTAGACATGCTTCGCTGAGCCATTGTCATTGAAAGATCAGAACGGAACTATGGTGACTATGTGCCTTACCTTCCGGGTTGTGTTCCAGTCGCCGAGACTAAAACCAGAACACCCAGCGCCACAGTCGAAGAGCTTTTGTGAAAACCCCGATTTTCGTCCATAACTAGCATCCACGTGCAATTTCAGGCACAAATACTCGGAAACCCGCGTCAACACTAGCGTTTTCAACAACCAGCCAGAAAACAAGCTTAGGCTACGCAAAAACCCACCCGTCGCAGGCACAATGGCAGGCTGTCCTCCGACTCCTGCTCCATTAAGTTAATCATCAAATGCCGCAACCACCCTCGCGATCCTCCCGAAACCCGCCACTCACGCTGTTGGAAACGACGGCGCATTTGCGCGAATATTTCGGTAACGCAGTGTTCTCGCGCGGCATGGGTATTCGCCTGAATGAGCCTGCGATCAAACGACTGGCCGTGGAGCAGCTGGAAGACGACGAATGGCACGTGCAAGGGGATATCGTTGGTACGGCGCCGGAACCCTATCGCGCCGATGTTTACTTGGATATTGATCCGCCAACACGGCGTCTCGAGATATTGTCGACGGCCTGTACCTGCCCGGTCGAGTTTGACTGCAAGCATGCGGCGGGCTTGCTGCTGAAGTGGTTCAGCTTGTTTCCTGTCGATGCCGATGGCGTTTTTCTCGATATCGCAGAAACCAAGCGCAAACCAACCGCGCTTGGTGAAGAGCTTGATTTCGCGGATGACGATTCTGACGCGGACCATGACAGCGATGAAAGTGATAAGCGCGCGCCGCGTCGAAAAAAAACCGATGCCGCGCCGACCCACGCAGTTCGAACCATGCCGGTCGCGATGTCGGTAGCCGAGTGGCTGGAAGAAACGTTCTCCTTAGAGGCATTGCCGACGGCGACCAAAGCCAAGCCACCGGCGACGCGTGAGGCGTTGATCTTTTATGTATTGGCCGATGATGCGTCGCTACACGCCGTGCGCGGTCGCCGTCGGCGCGATGGCAGCGAGCCCGAATTGACGGGCGATTACGCGGGCACCGCTTGGCTGGATAGTGATCGGGCGCTGCCGTCCTATGCGCGGCCAGCGGATAAAGCGTTGCTAACGCTGATGGTGAGCGAGCAGAACTTTGCGCTCGGCAGTGTTGCCGTCGCGCTGATCGGTGAATCGGGCGCGTTGTTGATCGAGCTGGCGCGCGCCACCGGCCGCCTTTATGGCATGAGCCGCCAGACGCTAGCCAAGGCGCTGACTAAATCCAAGGCC
The DNA here is from genome assembly GCA_039932875.1 of Betaproteobacteria bacterium. GTDB lineage: Bacteria > Pseudomonadota > Gammaproteobacteria > Burkholderiales > Usitatibacteraceae > UKL13-2. The sequence goes on from JBDTPE010000098.1 coordinate 6,220, forward strand.
GCCACCATCGTCACGCAATATCGACAGTTGCCGCCACCGTTGATCTTCAATGCGTTGGAAGCCGCAAGTCTTGGCTGGCGTATTACTGACCGCGAAGCGTTAAAACCGTTGCGTCTCACCGCGACCGTCAAAGGCCAACAGGTGGCGATCATCGCCACCGCACCGCCGATGGCGTTTGACCTCGCCGCCAATTGTATTTTTCCGGTGAGCGTCTCCGTCAGTGGCACCACACTTCAGCGCTTGGCGAGCCTGCCGGCGATTCGCAGCGACGACACGACCTCCTGGGCGTTCGTACGCGATGCGATCGCGGCCTTGCCGGATGCCGACAGCGTGCCGCCGCTGCCGTTTGCCGACGATGTCGCGGTGCCGCTACCAAAAGCCGTGCTGTCATTCGCGCTGATTGAATACCAAACCACAACCGGCTGGGGAAAGCACGCACACACCGATACCCACACCGTGCCAACGGCGCAGCTTTTATTTGACTACAACGGTCGCCGTCGCCCGGCCGACCGCATGGGGCTCAATGCCGCCGTGGAAGCCGAGCTGATAAACAACCGGCTGGCTGGAACGCATTTACGCAATGTGCGCGCCGAACGCGAGTGGGCCCGTCGCATGCCGATAGCTCTGGTGCCCGCTGCGCAAGTCGACTATCGCATCGCGCAGGCCGCCCTCGATGGCAGCGCAACCGCGCCATCACTGTGGGCGTTGAAGGATCACGATTGGACCGAACGTGGTGCGACCGTACTTGCGGATGCGCAGTCGGCTGGATTCGAGATTGAAATCGACGCCGCCTTTCCACTATCACTGGAGGATATTCCGACGCCTGAGTTAGCGCTCAGCCCCGGCCAGCAGAATGGCTGGTATCGCATTGCACTCGGCGTCACGATTAATGGTGAGCCGGTGGATCTCGCGCCCGCGTTGGCGCGCTTGATCGGCGCCCAGAAGGACCCCGAGGCGTGGCTCGCTGCGGTCGCTGACATTCCGACCGTGCTGCTGTCGGTGGCGCACAAGAAATCAAAAGGCGGCGCGGTGGTGGTGCGGTTGCCCGGAGAGCGCGTACACGCATTGCTGACGCCGGTATTCGATTGGTTTCGTGGCGGCGCGCTGTCGCCGATGTCCGGGTTGCAAGCGGCGATGCTGCCGGATCTTCCCGCCACCGCGGTACGCTACCTTGGCCGCGATGATCCGCGCTGGTTGGCCATGCGCACTGCCATCACGGATGGCGCGCAACTCGTCGCGATGCGCCCGGCGGCTGGCTTCGAGGCGGCTCTGCGTCCGTATCAGTTGCACGGGCTTTCTTGGCTTCAACACTTGTACAAAATCGGCATGTCGGGTGTGCTCGCAGATGACATGGGCCTTGGCAAAACGGTGCAAACACTTGCGTTTCTGCATGCGCGCCGCAATGCCGCGCCGATGGCGACCAACCTTCGCCCTTCTCTCATCATCGCACCCACCTCGGTGACGGTGAATTGGCTGGCAGAAATTCGCCGCTTCACGCCAACGCTGAAGGTCGTCACCCACTACGGTGCCGAGCGCGCCCTGACTGACGAGACGCTGGCCGGCGCGGATCTCGTGCTCACCAGCTATCCCATCTTGCAGCGCGATGATGCGCGCTTTGCCCAGTGCGAATGGGATGTCGTGGTGTTCGATGAAGCGCAGATGATCAAGAACGCGAAGGC
>JBDTPE010000099.1:0-7790 GCA_039932875.1 Betaproteobacteria bacterium
CCGAATGGATGCAACAGCTCACGCGCGAGCAATACCAGATCGCACGCGGCAAGGGCACCGAAGCGCCGTTTTGCGGAACGCTGCTCGATAACCATCGCGACGGCGTCTACAGCTGTGTCTGTTGTGGCCTGCCGCTGTTCACCTCCGCCCACAAATTCAACTCCATGAGCGGCTGGCCGAGTTTCTTTCAACCGATTGCGACAGAAAATGTGAAGACCCATACCGACCGCAGCCATGGCATGGTGAGGGTCGAGATCCTGTGCGCGCGTTGCGATGCCCACCTGGGCCACGTCTTCAACGATGGCCCTAAACCGACGGGAGATCGCCATTGTGTGAACTCGGAGTCGCTGACATTCACCGATGGAACCGCGCTGGCGAGTTTGGCGGATCCGGCAGCGGGTTGATAAGAGCGCGAACGATCAGCGGACTGTTCGCTCGCGGAGGAATTTCGTTACTCTGCGCCGGTCGGTTTCGCATCACGTATCGTGGAATGAAAGCGGTCGTAAGCAAATCGCGTGCAGTCGCTTGGTCCGCATCACGTTGCGTTGGTGCAAGCGTTGGCGGACACGAAAAGAATTCGTTTAAACACCGGCTAAGCATCAATTGCACCCATCATCACGCCTACATGCGCGCCCACGCTGCGCGCAAGCGCATGCAGCGCGTAGCCGCCTTCCAGGACGGAAACAATACGACCTTGCGCGTGCCGGTTGGCAACTTCAACCAGTCGCGCTGTGATCCAGGCGTAGTCGGCTTCCACCCATCCAAGGTTGCCCATGTCGTCGTCACGGTGCGCATCGAAGCCGGCAGAAATGAAAATCATTTCGGGCCTAAATGCTTCCAGCGCCGGTAGCCAGCGCTCTTCCACGACCTTCCTGACGGAGTCGCCATAGGTGCGTGGTGCCAGCGGCACGTTCACCATGTTGATGCCCTTGGGTATCGCGCCACGAAAAGGATAGAGCGGATGTTGAAACGTCGAGACCATCAGCACCTGTTCATCGCCAGCCAGAATATCTTCGCTGCCGTTGCCATGATGGACATCGAAATCGACCAGCGCCACGCGGGAAAGGCCGTGAAACCGCTGGGCATGGCGAATGCCAACGGCAACATTGTTGAAAAAACAGAAACCCATCGCCGCATCGCGTTCGGCGTGGTGGCCGGGCGGACGCACGGCACAAAAAGCGCGCGTTACCTGGCCCGACATGACCAGGTCCGTCGCCTGCACTACTGCGCCTGCTGCGTGGCGGGCGGCGGTTAGGGTATACGGATTCATGCGCGTGTCAGAGTCAACTTGTTGATAGCCGCTGGCCGGCGCGAGATTCTCGATTTCCGCGAGGTAATGCGCGGTATGTGCGCGCAACAATTGTTCTCGGGTGACTTCAGCGGCGGTGTACGGTACCAGGAAATCGAGATAGCCTTGCGCAATCAGGTGATCATTGATCGCATCAAGCCGAGAGGGGCATTCCGGATGGTCCTCGCCCATCTCGTGTTTGAGGAAGGACGGATGTGTGATGTAGGCGGTGAGAGACATTGGGTGCGATGAATGCCGCCATTATCCTCGCATCGGACCGAGTCTGGTTTACCAATAACCCGTTCGGCGTGGTTCAGGAGCGGAATAGGTCGACGATACCAACATCAAGAGAAGGCGCGGTGTTTTAAGCACAAACGGCTGGAAAGCCGCGCAGATGCCAGTGTTATTGACCGACGCCGAAATTGTCGACGTCGGCCCGGTCATTTTTCTGGTTCAAGTCTTGCGGACCCGCCTTTCAACATAAAAATTCAGTACCACCGCATCGGTTTTCAGTCTCACCTTGAACCAGTTCTCGATTCGAAGTCGGTCGCCCTTCGACAATGGCCTTTTCGAACTGACATTAAGCGCAAGCATTGATCGTTTACCGCCGTCTGCTGCGACTTCAACGCCTTCACCAACGAAGACACCGGTCACATCGGTTTGCTGTGCACGCAATTCGTTGGCGATATCCACGGCGTTGGCATCCTGTGTTTTTCTGGCCAGCAATTCCTTTCTCATTTTTTGGATCTCGTCGTCTTTCTTTTGTACCACCTCCTGGCTGTCGCGATACAGATCGCTGAGCAGGCTCGCTTTCAAGGCTGTGACATCGACTTTGTTGTCTCCTATCTGGTGGACGATGATCTTCGCGCCTTCAAGCTGTTGCATGGCCAATCGACTTTCGATGATCCGCAATGTTTCTACGTTGACCGGCGCGCCGATCAATGACAACTCTATGATTCGTTGATCGGGATCTATTTTTGTCTCTGCCACATGCGTATAGGGGAGCGAGAATTCCTGACCAACAAAAATCTTCGCTCTGGACCGGAACAATTCATCTTTGACCAGATTGGTTGCCAGGTAGGCACTGGGCAAGGCCGTGACAAGCGCCAATGCCGACAGTGAAAATTTGACACGTCTTTCAACGCGTTCATCGGCAAAGCCGTGCCGCTTGAGTTTCAGAACACGAAGACCGATGAAGGTGGCAAGCGCGATAAACACGCAATTGATCAGGTAAAGGTACAGCGCCCCGCCAAAAAAATGCCATTGACCGGTGGCAATTCCGTACCCAGCAGTACAGACCGGCGGCATCAAGGCCGTGGCAATGGCAACGCCGGGAATGATGTTTGATCGATTGGTACGGGTCAAGCCAATGACGCCGGCCAACCCGCCGAAAATGGCGATGAGTACGTCCCATATCGTCGGCGTTGTTCGCGCCAGTAATTCCGATTGCGCCTCGCGCAGCGGCGAAATAGCAAAGTACAGGGCCGAGACGGCCAAGCTGATGAGCGTCGCAATGCCCAGATTCTTGAGTGATCTCTTGACCAGGTCGAAATCGAAAACGGCGATACCAAGCCCGGCACCCATGATGGGCCCCATGATCGGCGAGATCAGCATGGCGCCGATAATGACGGCGGTAGAATTGATATTGAGGCCGACCGACGCGACGACAATGGCGAACATCAGTATCCACGGCGTCGCGCCTGAAAGGTCTACACCATCGCGAATACGCTTCTCGATTTCCTCGTCGTCAGCTTTGTCGCGCCGCAGACTGAATCGCTCGGTGATTGCAGCGCGCACGCGCCTGGCAGGGCTTTTGTCAAAATTAAGTTGCGGATCATGCATGGTGGTCTCTGATTGGTTAACGAAGCTGTGCTGAAATGTCTATGTATATCGAACCAGCTAACAGGCGCACACGAAAAACGAGTTGGCGCCCTTGTTTTACTGGTCACCACGTGTATCTACTGCACAAAACGGTGATGCACCTGGGATCAACGGTGTTTGTTCGGTTGAACAGGCGCAATGATACCGTTGCCCGAAGCCGCGGTGTGTGCCAGTTAACAGGATGAGTGCCGTATCATGGCCAGTAGCTGCCTGCCCGATGCAATCACCAACACCGAAATGAGACCCACCTATGTCATTGCTAGATGTTGCCGCCGCGTTCCTTGTCTTGACGGCTTTGCTTGCCTACCTCAATCACCGCTATGTCGGCCTGCCACCGACAATCGGTGTGATGGCCATTGCACTCCTGCTGACACTCGCGCTCGTTGGATTGAACCATCTTGGCTTAAGTACCCTGCACGATTACGAAGTATCACTGGTGAAATCAATCGATTTTTCCGAAGTACTTATGCAGGGCATGCTGTCGATTTTGTTGTTCGCTGGCGCGCTGCACGTGGACCTTGCTGAATTGAAGTCATTTCGTTGGCAGGTTGGGATTCTTGCGGTACTGGGCACGGTAGCTTCCACCATCATCATCGGCTTTGCCCTTTGGCAGTTGCTGCCGTTTACTGGCGTGCAACTACCGCTGCCATACTGCCTCGTCTTTGGCGCATTGATTTCACCGACCGACCCAATTGCCGTCATGGGCATTCTCAAGTTGGCGGGCGTAGACGAACGCCTTGAAATTGTCATCGCAGGCGAGTCTTTATTCAACGACGGCGTCGGCGTCGTGCTGTTCGCTTTACTACTGGCGATGGTGACCAGCGGTGAAGCCCCTACGGTTTCGCACGGTGCAATGTTATTGCTGCGGGAAGCCGGCGGCGGGATTGGCTACGGACTCGTATTGGGTTTTGTGGTTTTCCGAATGCTCAAGAGCATCGACAGCTATATGGAAGAAGTGCTCATTACACTCGCTGCCGTTATCGGCGGTTACGCGCTCGCCAACCACCTGCACGTATCGGGACCACTGGCAATGGTAGTGGTGGGCCTCATTATCGGTAATCACGGTCGCGCGCTGGCCATGTCCGATACCACCCGCCATCATGTGGACATGTTCTGGAAATTGCTGGACGCCATACTCAACGCACTGCTGTTTGTGTTGATCGGCCTGGAGATTCTGGTGATTGCTTTCACCGGCAATATTCTGCTGGCCGGCATGGTCGTCATTTTTGTCACACTGCTGTCACGCTTGCTGACGGCTGGTGCCCCGGTCGGCATCTTCAGAAGCGTGTTTCGCCTGCCGGCTGGCTCTTGGCAGGTGTTGACTTGGGGCGGTCTGCGCGGTGGCATTTCTGTGGCACTAGCACTCTCGTTGCCGATGGGCGCCGAGCGCGACCTGATCGTCGCGCTCACCTACGTGGTTGTCGTGTTTTCGATTTTGGGGCAGGGACTCAGCATCGGCTGGGTGGCACGACGCTTTGGTGCGAAGTGATGGGGCTTCTCAAAACATAAAACCCAGCCGCGCCGAGGTATCGAAAGGCAAAGCGCACCGCGCTTGATCAATAGCGTACGGAACCGGCACTTCGACACCTCAGCGCGAATGACGGCAATTTGAATTTCGCCACCCCATGCCGGGAATCGCCGCGACCGGCATGGCGTAATTCACCGACAGGAAAATCGACCCAAGCACTTCGCCTAACACAACGGTGGCGACGGCATCTCGTTGAAGCTCTTGCAAGGAGGACGGAACTTCAACCGATGCGTGGCCAGCGTTGACCAACACACCCTGCAATACCAGAAAAAATAAAACCTACCTCATCGCACCTTCAGCGAAACAAGCAGTGGCCTATCGACCAATATGAGGTCTCAATGACGCGCACATGGCTCACGTTTCCCGAGAATCTTATTTGCCAGTGCAGAGTTTGAGATTAGTCCGTGTTGCGCGCACGATAGGCATTACCGATTCCAGGTCGGTCGGTGGGTAAGATTCCTGCAATGTTGTATCGGCGGCGCGCGCATCTTCGCTCAAGGGCTTGAGCACATCACGGCAACCGGCCAGATCACCCAGCTTGTGCAGCGTCACTGCGAGATCATTGCGAATGCGTCCTTCGTCCAGCCAATAAAGTGATCGCGTGCAATCCTTCAGCAGCGGCTCCAGCACGGCACGCGCCTCAGCGAATTTCTTTGCGTCATAGTGTCGCTTGAAGGTGTTGCGTGTTGTCGTCACGGCTTTCTCGCGACACGCAGGCGCGGGCTGAAAATAGGTCGCCTCGAAGGTGGCACGAACGCCGCAATAGAATTGGCACGATCCTGATTCGCTGCCTTTGACCTCGATGCCCGCCGGCGTATTTGTCATAGTGACAACGCAGGGAACTTTCGCCTCTATCCCCTCCAGCGTTGCGCGACCGCCGCGAAGCTCGCCTTCTAGCGAACAGGTGTGGCCATTCGCGCCCACTGATTCAATCAGGAACGATAGTGCACCACCCTTAGCGGGCTTCAGCACAAGCTGGCCTTGGCTGTGTTCGCTGATGTATTCGCCGGGCTTTAGTGTGGCGCTGCTAGGCTGTGCAGCAACGGAAGTGCTGAACAGCGCTGTTGCGAGAATGGCAATGAACGTCGTCACGACGGCAACGGCGGAAGAGTGCTGGGGGATTTTGCAATTCATATGTTGAACTTTACAGGCAATTGGTCATTGCGTGAAAGACAAGAGGCGCTGGATTTGTTCTTTTTGAACAGAAGAAATCGCCAAGGCTAACTCAAGCACTGGCGCGGCTCCTGGCGGTAAAACGATTGGAAAGGCGCACGAAATATCGATCTACGCGGGAAGATGCTGCGAAGCGGGCCGCACCCATAGTGCTCGGCATTAACCCGTGACTTGCCGAGCAAGACCCGCATCGAGAATCGGACGAAACATCCGTCGATAGTGTCCAGCAGTGAGGCCGGTGCAACGTTTGAACAACCTTCGAAAGAAGGCGGTGTTTTCATAGCCGACTGCCGAGCCAATTTCCTCTGATGAGATATCGCTGGTCTCAAGTAACCGTTTGGCTTCCTCGATACGTAGATTTTGTACATAGCCGAGAATTGCCGATCCGGTTGCAGCTGTAAAGCGGCGTTTCAGGCTGCGCTCCGCGACACCGCATTCAGCCACGACGCCCGCAACGGGATTCAGCTCCCGGAAATTTACGCGCAGCCAATCCTCGGCCTTGCGCACAACAGAGTCCGCATGCTGTTGACGCCTGACCAGTCCCGCGAACGGCATTTGGCCGCTGCCATGCCATTGCAATAAATAGACCTTGGCGATGTGCAGGGCTTCACCCGGACTGCAATGTCGTGAAATGATGTGAATGGCCAGATCGTGCCAGGAGGTCGCTCCGCCTGAGGTAACGATGCGCCCGGTATCGTCTGCAAATACGATGGTTGGCTCGGCAATGAACTGAACCTCTTGAAAACTTCGTCGAAAGAGATCCGCGTAGCCCCAGTGCGATGTCGCTGACTTGCCGTTGAGCAGCCCGGATGAAGCCAGCAGGATCGCGCCGGAACATGCGGAATAGATGATGCTGCCCGCAAGGTAGCGTTGCCGTAGCCATGCTTTCAGATCTGCATAGCGATCGCTCAAGTCGTCGTCCAGAGCCAGCCAAAGCTCCGGAATGACGATGATGTCGGCGGCGGATTTTTCGTTGATAGTCAATTCCGGGCTCACCGGAATGCCGTTTCCACACAGGAATGGATCGGTGGTTAGCGACACGATTCGCGGTCGAATCAACCGTTGCCCGGATTCCTCTCCGACCAGCTCGCGCCATAGCGTTCCGGTGGATGCAAAGACATCGACTAACCCATAGATGGCAGACCCAGCGGATTCTGGCAGCGCAAGAATCAGTGCTTCGACGGCGTGGGCTTCGGTGTTGACTATTGTTCGTTTCGGAAATGGCATGAACAGACCTTTTGTGGCGAGGATTGATCTCGCGGCGCCGCATGTCAAGCCGTAAGATCTCTTGCAAGCGACGCCGCGTATTTGAGCCCGGGCCGCCAACCAACCACAGGAGAAAAGACGTGCCAGTTTATATGATCGCAGATGTCAAAGTGACCGACGACAAGTGGGTGCCGCAGTACGCCGCTTCGGTGCACGAACTCGTACACAAACACGGTGGCAAGTACCTCTCACGCAGCGGCAACGTCACCACTCTTGAGGGTAAGCCACTCGATACCACGATGATCGCACTGCTGGAATTTCCCTCAGCAGAGGCCGTCAACAACTTCGCATCCGATCCCGAATACGCGCCGTTTGCCGCCGCCCGACAGCGTGGCAGCGAAAGTCGTCTTGTGCTGATCGACAATACCGACCTGGCCGGGACCATCACCTATTTGCCCAAGGGTTGAAAACCTGAGCCGCATCGAATTCAAAAGCGGATTCGCTGCGGCAGCGGATCCCCGACAATAATTAAATTTGCGGGTGGGCACGTCGTAGATAGGTGCGACATCGACAACGAACTGAGGAAAAAATGGCTATTACATTGAAACGCTTTCTGATTGAGCGAGATATACCGGGCGTTGGCGAGACGAGTGGTGAGCAGCTCAAAGGTCTGTCCGCGACCTCAAACGGCGCAATCGCTAGACTTTCCGGAAC
>JBDTPE010000100.1:0-7774 GCA_039932875.1 Betaproteobacteria bacterium
CCCGTTTGCTGATGTCTGTATTGATCTGCACGTGAATCTCTCTTGTCCGGCTATTCTGCAAAAATCAGGCGACCACCCAATAGCGTCGCCTGCTCTCTGCAATTACCTATTGATGCTATACGCGAACAAGGCCCGTTATTGAGCGGCGTAGATGCGCACTTCAGGCCCAGCCGTCAGCAACGGGCTCAACTCAGTGACAACATCGTCGTTAAACAGTTTGCTAGCCAAATAGGACTTCGCTTGCTCGGCTGAATCGAATCCGTGCATCACTTGCACGTCTTCCTCTCGAATCAGCAGTTCCTTGGAGCGCGCGCCGCCGACTTGAGTCAGGAACGGAGCCTTGTATTGGTTGAAAATCGCAGCGGCTGCGAGACGATCTTTCGCGGCCACGTTGAGATTGATTTGCAAATACACCATTGTGTTTCTCCAGTTGATATTTCGGTTGGGCTTCACCAGCAACTGCTGGATTGACGTGAATATTATTCGCGTCAATACTTATTGTGAAATTGTTAATTCACATACAACTCATACGAATATCTTATAAATAGACCATGAACTTAGCCCAACTTCGATTCGCGCAGGCTCTGGCCTCCACTGGTTCGTTCACAGCCGCCGCCGCCGAGTGTTTTGTGACTCAGCCCACCTTGTCCAACGGCATCGCGCAGCTAGAAAGCGAACTTGGCGAACGTCTTTTCGTGCGCACTACACGCAAGGTCGCACTGACTCCATTCGGTACGCATTTGCTGCCTTGCATTGCAGATGTGCTGTTAGCTCAAGCTGCGCTGGTACTGCAGGCTCAGGCATTTCTCAAGCCAGAGAGACGCTTGATTCGGATTGGGTCATCGCCACTGCTCAGTGCGCAGTTCCTGGGCCTCGCAATAGAGCCATTCAAGCGACAGAACCCCGACGTGGATATCGTGCTTAGGGAGATGAACATGGCCGACCTGTATCGTATGCTGGACGACGGGCAGCTCGACTTCGTGTTTGGCGTAGCCAACGTTCCCCAAAGCCCATGGGAAACGACCTTCCTCTATCGTGAAGCTTTGCTCTTTATTCCATGTGGGCTCGCGTGGTCTGGCAAACAAGGGGCGCGGGCAGTGGCACTAAAAGACATTTCCGAGGAAACCTACGTCATGGTTCCGGACGCTTGTGGGTTAGCGCGTGCGACGCGGGCACTGTTTCGACGCCACCGGCGCAAGTTGCACGAATACTCAGGCGAAGCGATGAGCTACCAGGTGCTTGAACAATGGGCCGGCCTCGGGATCGGCGCGGCAATCATGCCAAAATCCAAACTATCCGCTCAGGCATTGAACGCCATGCTGATTCTGGACAAGGCGGGACGAGAGGTGACGTTGACGTTTGAAGCGGCTTGGAAGCGTGGCTTAAATGAATCCGGGCCACTGCAAGCCTTCGCAAAGCACCTTCGTGACGTTGTGCCAGCGATTGCCTGCGGGTTAGAGTCGCTAGAGGTGGCTAAGGTGCAGGCTCCGTCGCCGAGCATCGGGCCGATTCGGTAGCGCCGGTATAGGCTGAACCAAGCTGCGGGACGCGCCGTGGACAGGAAGTCGGAAATCACTGCCCGACTCCCCGCCCACTCTATTGACCTCAGATTCGGATTCGCCGGATAACGGAAAAAGCGATTGGGCGTGCGGTCACGGTCGTATTCACCCAATGTCCTTGGGCGCTTGTGTGACGACCGCGATGATTGTGGCGTTGGTGGGTCCAACCGTGCACGGGCGCTGGCTACACGTTGACAGGGTGGGGGTTCACATAGACGCAAAGGGTGCCTACCGTGAAGGAAAGCTGAACGTCACCTTGCGCCAGGCCGAGGTGGTCGCCAGCGTGTCCAGCAAAAAAACCGCTGTCACAGCTATTGAAAGGGACCGTGGTGGAAATTATGCGGGGGCCAAAAGCGTATCGACCATTGCCCTTCATTTCGATGCCCGCAAATTGCGATTAGACCTCCGCAATGGCCGCGATGGAGACCTTCAGGCCAGTAAGGCGCGCAGGTAGTTTGGCACCCTGCCGCGCCGGCGGGTTGGTGGGAAACCACTTCAACCATTCCTCGTTCATTCCGGCGAAATCATCTTCGTCTGCCATCACGATTGTCACGCTGACAATTTTTTCCATCGAGCTTCCGGCCTCTTCAAGAATGGCCGAAATGTTAGTCAGGCATTGCCGGGTCTGCTCCTGTATGGTCGTTCCCTTGATCGCGCCAGTCGCTGGATCGTTCGGCGCTGTGCCCGATACGAATATGAGACCAGCGGCCTTGACGGCCTGGCTGTATGTGGCGGGTGGTTTCGCTGCCTTAGCGGTAAAGATGATTTGACGTGCCATCGGGGTTACCTTCGTGAGTTAAGTATTAACGAGTGGTGACCGGTGTTTAATTACTGGCGTGATCGAAATATTTGCTATCAAAATCGAAAGCCAAGTCGATGGTCTTTAAACAACTTGTGCGACCTTTGAAAAATATCGACCACTATTAGAAGTTCCCTTTTGAAGGGCTTATCGTGAACTTGACGTCCACGTCAAATCACCTTTGCGAGCGTCGCCTGCAGCGCATCCCGCAACTTCACCGGGAACACAGGCAGTCGTGCCGCGAGGGCGGCCAAGTGGGAAAGCGTATTCACCTGCGTTCTTACACGGACGTAAGCAGAAGGATCAAATGCGCCTACCCATAACTGGCGCTGTTCAGTTTCCAACGACGCTAACCATGCCTCAAGCGGGGCGTAATCAGCATCTGCACGGATGACCACACTGGCCAAGGCCGCCGCCAGTCTGGCATCTTCGCCCCAGACGAATACGGTTGTGGCGGTTCGAGTCCGTGTTGCGATTGCCGCTATGAAACGCGGTTGCTGGGCCACTCTCAGTTTGCTGTTGCGGGCGAGAATTCTCATCAAATCGGCCGCGTGTGCTGTTGCGTGTGCCCAGCCTTTTGCCTCCACATAGCCCCGCAAGTCCTTTTCTGAAATCAGCGACTTCTCGGCCAGATCAAACAACTCGTCAAACGTCGTTTGCGTAAGAAAGGGCGTTTTCAAATCGGCAGCCGCCAGTTCCTTGAGATTGAGCAACGCGAACGAGCGTGCGAACACAGAATCGCTGCCCGCTTCACCTAGTCCATGCGAAATGTGGGGGAGGAATGATTTGCGGAGGACGTCAAAGTCGGCTGCGGACAGCTTGCCGCTGCGGTGAATCCAGTAGGCAAGGATTTCGTAACCGAAGGTGTCCCGCAGTTCAGGGTCAGGGTTGCTCACCAGCCCACCAAGCTCGATGGCTAGCTTGGCAATGTCGGCGTTCGCTGGAACCTGATATTGCTGGGCGATTACGGCTCGCCAATAGGCACGGTCATGATTGCTATTGGACGCCAAATTGGCGTTTGCGCTGACGGAGATGAAACTTGCTGCGAATATGAAAAAGTAGCGACGCATCGCAGAAATCCGTTTGAATGTGGGCGCGAGAGTGCAAGTTACCACGTCGCTGCGAAACGGTTTGCGACGAAATATCGCGTAGTTTCAGGCCGCCGAGCCGCTTTTCCACACTGCCGCCGACGGATCAACCTGACGCAAACGCCCTAGTACTCGTACGCAGCCAGAAATCTAGCCAGCGCAGGCGCACCCTTTGGCGAGGTCGCGCAAAAGAAATAGCAGTCGCGTACCCACGCAAAAATGACGCCCTGCGGCGTTGGCCCGATCACCCAGGTGCGGTCCGAGGTGGTGCGCGCGGCCTGGCCGATCTTGTTGATAACTGCTTCGACCAGTTCCTTCGCTTCGCCATCGTCCCAGCAAAGCGCCAGCTGCACTGTCACCGATTCGCCCTTGCACGAATAGACAGCATTTACCGGATCATTGGTCAACTCGCCGGACGGGGTTGCGCGCGGCCGCTCAAAGTCAGCGACCGTATGGGGCAGCAAAACTTTGATCTCGGTGCCGACCGGAATCACGCGCTGCATGCGAAACAACAAATCCTGATTGAATTTGGTCGGTGCCAACGGTGCGGCTGGAGCGCTCATTGCAGGATCAACTGCAGCGGCGCGCGGTTCAACCACCATTTTGGCGTTCATTTGTTGCGTCGCGTCTGGATCAAAAGCTGCCTGGGCAGTTGCTGGGATGGCAGGTGCTGTTGGCGGCTCCAAAAGCGGGCTGCCGTGCATTTTTTGGGTTGCATCCGGATCAAATGGCTTTCCCGCCGGGGCAGGTGCAGGGGCGGAAACGGGTGCTTTGGCAATAACAGGGGCGGGGGCGGTAATCTTGGCCGGCTTTTCTTCTACCGGTGTTGGTGGTTTATCGCGTAGCAGGTCGCCGAGATCCGACTGCAGCAACTGACCTGCGCCTTTGGCCAGGGCGCCAACGTCCGAGTTGAGCATCCTGCCCGCATCCTTGGCCAGAGCACCCAGATCCCTGTTCAGGAAAGCCCCAAGTTTCCCCAACGCCATTTTTGTACCACTCCTCCGATTGGTTGTGCAGAATTTAACACGCCGATTCGATTCATGTCTCGTCCACTGCGCCAGCCATGATGCGCACCGACGAGCGATTCAACGTGCTTCGAATGCGCCGATTAGTTTGTTCTTTTGGACTTCGTGCCAGTCAAATACCCGACCGTTCATCGCGACATAGGTATTGGCCGCAAGCAATTGCGCCGCCGCCAGCGCGAAACCCAGGTTAAACAGTGCGTCTGAACCTTGTACCGAATAAGGAATCATTGCGCCGGTAAAGACGACGGTTTTTTTCAGCTGCGCCTTTCCGATGACAGTGGCCGTTTGCGCCATGGTATCGGTGCCGTGAATGACGACGACGCAATTTTCTGGTGCCGCCCGGCACGCCGCCAGCACGCTTGCCCGGTGCTCATCCAGCATCTCCAGGCTATCGATCAACTGATTGATTTCGAGTGAAACCGGGACCGTCAAACGCGCCTGCGCAAGGATGGTCGGCAGGTGTGATTGCTTGAACGTGAGTTCGCCCTTGATCGCGTCGTAATGTTTGTCGAAGGTGCCACCCGTGACGATGATGCGGACGGCTGTAGGCGCTGACGTTGTGACTATGTTCACGTTGTGGGGCATTTCACAGTGATTGATCGCGGCAATGGAAATCGTGACGATAAATTGCCAGCATGGCAAGTTTAACCAGATTTATCGACGGCGGACATCGTTTCATTCTGCGACAATTCACTCAAACAGAAGGTATGATTGCGCTCACAAGAATGTTGACGACACATCCACTTCGCCATCCCACTACTGACCAGCGATGCAGAGCACGGCTCCGCATCTACGCGCCCGCATGAGCAAGTTGATCGACGCGCTAAAGGAGGCAGAGGCTCAGCGCCGCAAAAAACTCGCCGGCACAGACGCAACCGATGCGCCCACCCGCAAGACACCCAGCGACGCTGAGGCCGCATTTTGGGAAGCCTCCGCTGCAGAGGAAAGCGAGCGCAATTTGCTGCTGGCTGCCGAGCGGCAGGCTGGCATCGAACTTGAGGCGGCGCAGTTCGCGCAACAAAAGTTGGAAGTGGAGCAGCGCACAGCAATTATTGCAGTGGAACGCAAGGCCGCCGAAGCGCGCGCCGTTGACGAGGCCATCGCCCGGCTGAAAGTCGAACACGATTTGCAACAAAGCATCGCGGCACGGATGGCAGCCGAAAAGGATGCGGCGACACTTGCGCAGAAGCGCCTGGAAGCTGAACGCAAACTGGTTGCGCAAATTACACAACGCGAAAAAACTGAGGCCGCATTGCGCGATGCGACTCTCACCAAAGCAAACGCAGAGCGCGAGGAAGCCCGCCTGGCCCAGGAAAAGGTGGAAGCCGAAAAGCGTGCCGAATCCAGCTTGCGCGAGCGTGTCGCTGCCGAGGCACGTGCAATCGATGACGCACTCGCAAAAATGAAGGCGGACAAGGAAATCGAGGCCGCCGTTGCGGTCCGGTTGGCGACGACCAAGCAAGGTGCAACCAGTGCCCGCGAACTCGACCGTGTGCAGCAGGAAGCACAAATAGCTGCTGACGCACGGGCCGCCGCCGAGGCGCTGGAAGCGGCAGAGAAGGATCGCCTGGTGCGTGCCGAAACCGAGGGCCACACCGAGACGGATCGCACCGCGGCCAGACTCGCTCGCGAACGTATGGACGCGGAGACTATTGCCCAGAACGAAGAAGTGGCGCGCATTGAAGCGGAATTGCAGGCGGAGGCTGCGGCAATCGCCCGTGCCAATGCTGAAAATGCGCTAAAGAAAAAGGCCGACGCGCGGGCCAAATCGGAGCGCGAACTTGCCGATGCCGCCAATAAGCGTACCCGTGCTGAACGCGATGCCGCCACCTTGTCCGAACAACGCGCTGCCGCTGAGCGGGAAGCCGAGCAGGCTGCATTGCTGCGCGCTGACGCCGACAAGGCGACTGCGGTCGCGTTGGCCATTCGCGAGGATGCCGATGCCAAATTAATCATTGCGGTTGAGGCTAAACAAAAAGCGCTGCTGATTGCCGAGCAAAGCGCGGATGCGATTGCGAAGGCAAAGGCTGCTATTGAACAGGAGTTGGCAACTAGCAATGACGCGCAGATGAGAGCGGCCGCGGAAAATCAGGCTGCGAAACTGGCAGAAGAGCGGATCGCCATTGAGGTCGCCGCCCGCGAAGCTGTTGCGCAGCGCTTTGCCGCCGAGCAGCAAGCGCAAGCAGCCGCCCAGCAGCGCGCATTGGCCGAACAAAAAGCTGTCGATGAAGCCGCTGCACGCACGAAGGTCGAGCATGAGTTGAAAGCGGTTGCCCAACATCGGCTCGAAGCCGAGCAGCAAGCCGCGAAACAAGCTGAGCAGCGCGAGAAGGCTGAACTCGATCTTAAGGCCGTCGCGGAGGCGCGGCTCGCTGAAGAGCGTGCCGCACAGACGGCGATGGCGTCCCGCGAAACTGCTGAAAAACGCGCGGCGGCGGCAGCACAGTCACGCGCAAAAAGCGATTCAGAGCTGGTTGCCGTCATCGCGGCAACCAAGGTAGCCGAACAAGCATTTATACAACAGAATGCAGCGATCAAATCTTCTACTGATCGTGTCCGGTTGGACAGCGAAGCAGCGAAGCAGGCTTCAGCGCAGCGTGAGATCGAAGCCAAAGCGAGAGCCGGGGCTGTGGTCCGCACCAAAATTGAAAAGGAGGCACTTGCCGCTGCCATTGCGCGTGCTGAAGCAGAGCAGAAGGCGGCAGATGAAACCACCCTGCGCGAGAAAGCTGAGGCGGAACTAAAGGCCACGACGGAATCGCGACTCGCTGCCGAGCGAGCTGCTGAGGCCGCTGTCGTTGTGCGTCACGCTGGCGACAAGCGCTTGACCGAATTGACCGCGCAGCGCGAACAGAAAGAGCACGAACTGGCCAAGGCCGTCGCTGCGACAAAGGCAGCCGAACAGACACTCGCCCAGCATGAGGAAGCCATCAAGGTGGCGTCGGATCGCACCAAGCTTGATCGCGAAGCGCAACTGCAGGCCAATGCGCAGCGCGAAGTAGAAACCAAAGTACGCGCATCTGCGGCGGTACGCGCAAAGTTTGAACAGGAAGCGATGGCGACCGCCAAACTTCGCGCGGATGCTGAACAGAAAGCAGCGAACGAAGCCGCGCGGCGCGAAAAAGCCGAGATCGAACTCACTGCAGCAGCAGATGCACGAATTGTTGCCGAGCGCGCGGCCGAAGCGGCGGCGCAGGCGCGAAAAGACGGTGACAATCGCGTCGCTGTGCTGGGAAGCCTGCGCAACCAGAAAGAGCTTGAACTTGCCGCAGTCGTCGAGTCGACCAAAGCTGCACAACGGGC
>JBDTPE010000101.1:0-7768 GCA_039932875.1 Betaproteobacteria bacterium
CTGCGCGGTCAAAATGGCAAGGTCCAAATGGAGTGCAAAAATTGCCATACGCCGGATGAGTCTGGCACCCGATTCAAGCCAGTGACGATGGGTGAGCATTGCCAGTCATGCCATTCGCTCGAATTCGAGCCGAAGGCAACCAGCCGTCAGGTGCCGCATGGAAAAGTCGCCGACGTGATCGCGACGCTGCAGGAATACTACGCGCAGGCCGCACTCACCGATGCGCCGATTGATGTGGTTCTTGAGGACGGTATTAAACGACCCGGGGCACGTGTTGGTGAAACCAAGCGCCAAGCGGCGCTGTCCTGGGCCAATGCCAAGGCTGACAAGATCACGCAAGAGCTGTTCGAGGTCCGTGTTTGCTTCGAGTGCCACCAAATCAAGCGAGGCGAAGCAAACGCTGAACCCGCCGAGCGCTGGCAGATTGCGCCCATCGCCATTACGCAACATTGGTTGCCCAAGTCGCGCTTTCCACACAGTCGGCATGACACCAAGAAGTGCGACTCCTGCCACTCAGTCGCGAAATCGAAGTTGAGTTCGGATATCGCCATTCCGGATATTAAGAACTGTCGCGAATGTCACGGCGGCAACGTTGCAACCAAAGACAAGGCGCCCGGTACCTGTGAGACTTGCCACGGGTTTCACACCGGCAGTCCCAAGTCAGGCGTTCCGCCGATTGTGCCTGGTGGCAATCAGCCGAAGCTGTTGCAAAAAGCTGCCGCTAGCGCATATCACGTTGCACAAACGCCAATAGCAGGATCAAACAGGACTGGCGGAGCGTCACAATGATTCGACGCTTGATAACGCTCAGTACGGTCACCTTGATCGCACTGCTGGGTTCCTGTGGTGGCGGTAGCGGCGATGCTGGAACGGCTGTATGCACCGGCATTTGCACACCTCCCACTACGGTTACCGACTTTTTGACGATTGACGATGTTCAACGCGTCATCGCCCAAGCTGCCAGTGAAGCGACTGCGCGAAAACAACCAGCAACCATTGCTGTGGTGGATCGCGTTGGCAACGTGCTCGGTGTTTTTCGCATGACCGGTGCCAAGACGACGTTCCGGATCGGTACGGATAGAGGTGTCACCGGCGGCCTCGAAGGGATCGACATTCTTCCCGATACGTTTGCTGCGCTGACGAAAGCGCTCACCGGAGCGTATCTGTCTTCCAATGGCAATGCATTTTCGACGCGCACTGCTAGCCAGATCATCCAGGAAAACTTCAACCCGAGGGAATTCAATCAACCTTCCGGGCCACTGTACGGCGTTCAGTTCTCGCAGCTGTCATGTTCGGATTTGATGCGTAGAGCCACGGACGGTACGGTCGGACCGAAGCGGTCGCCGCTGGGATTGGCCGCGGACCCAGGCGGATTGCCGCTATACAAGAATGATCGGCTTGTTGGGGCCATTGGCGTCATCAGCGATGGCGTGTACGGGCTCGATCCGGATATTACGGATATTGACCAGGATACAGACGAGTTGATCGCCGTTGCCGGCACAACAGGATATGCCGCACCGGATGATATTCGCGCCAATCGAATTACCGCTGACGGACGCACGTTCCGTTTCGTTGATTCAGAGTCGCTACTTGCCAATCCGGCTCAGGCGCCAGCCTTTGCCAGTGTCTCCGGTGCCATGGTGGCGGTTGCCGGCTACTTCGATGCACCGCTGCAGGCGCGACAAGGCGTCTCATATGGTAATGCAGCGTCTGGATTTCGCGCCGATACCGGGACTTTCGCGAGCCTGGGCGCATTCGTTCTCGTCGACAGCAATAACCAGAATCGTTACCCCGTACGAGACGGTACCGATGGGCAGTTGAAGGCGGCCGAAGTGACCACCATCCTTCAAGAGGCATTGAAGGTCGCCTTCCGTGCGCGGGCGCAGATCCGACGCCCGCTAGGCTCGACCATGCAAGCGACGGTCGTGATTGTCGATACGAATGGCGAAGTGCTGGCGACGGCGCGTACGCCTGACGGGCCTTTATTCGGTATCGATGTGGCGCTGCAAAAAGCGCGCACAGCGATGCTTTTTTCGAGTCCAAATGCCGCCGCCGAGATATCGGCTCTCCCGTCGGCGAGTTATATCGGCGCAGGCAGCATACCGACGTTTCGTTCGTTTGGCGGCTATATGTCTACGGCACGACAGTTCTTTAACGACCAGACGATGTTTTCCAATGGCGTGGCATTTTCAAATCGTGCGATCGCCACTATTGCACGACCGTTATTTCCAGATGGCATCAGCGGCACCGGTGAAGGCCCTTTCAGCACGCCGTACAGTAACTGGAGCCCATTTCATCTGGGCTTGCAACTCGATCTGAGTTACAACGCCATCATTGCCTCTGCGACTGGCTCGCCTATCGTCGGCTGCACCGGTCTGTCGCGCGCAAAGAATGGCATACAGATTTTTCCGGGATCGTTCCCGATCTATAGAAATTCACAGCTCGTTGGCGGCATCGGCGTATCCGGTGACGGTATCGATCAGGATGATATGGTGTCCTTCCTGGGGCTGGCCAACGCCGGGAAAATTCTCGGTACGGGCATCGGTCACGCGCCCAAGTCGATGCGGGCCGACTCGCTCGTGCCGCGTGGTGAGGGTACCCGTCTGCGTTACGTAAATTGCCCGCAAGCACCATTCAATGATTCGACCGAACAAAATGTTTGCGAGGGATTATGAAGATATCCCCTGTAAGCCAAGCGCGAAATCGTCCCATGCCAAAGCTGATTGTCCTTGCCCTGATGTGGGCAACGGCCACCAGCACCGTTGCGCAGACACCGCCAGCAGCCGAGCCGGACAAGGCAGCTGATAACAATCCTTCAATAATTGAGCGGATGCGGCCGAATAGCACCCCGCTTAAATATGAGTTGCCGCCGATCGATCCCAAACAGGTTCCGCCACCGACGCCATTGATGCCGCGAGAATCGGTGTCGGTGCCAGATCGTTGGCGCATCATGGATGCAATCGTCCCTTTGAAGCCTTGGTACGATCCCTACAACCATAATGTGCTCAAGGGTGACAAGCCATTCGAGCCGTTTGCAAAATGGGGACCGGACTGGTTCCTGTCGCTCTCTGGCATCTCGGACACATTGATCGAGACGCGTCGTTTACCCACGCCGCCCGGCGCGCAGTCATCGTTGCAGGCCGGCTCAAACGATCAGTTTGGACGCCCGCGGCAGACGGTTTTGGTCGAGACGCTGATCTTGTCTATCGGCGTGGTCAAGGGTGACACAACATTCCGGCCACCGGATTACGAATTCCGGTTTGTGCCGGTCTTTCAGGTAAACCAGGCCCTGATCAATGAAGTGCGCGGCTTGCGCGTTGATCCGCGCGAAGGCAAGAAGCGTACCGATACGCATTTTGGTGTTCAGGAATTATTTGCCGATGTGCACTTGCGCAATGTATCGGATCGTTTCGATTTTGATTCACTGCGGGTGGGTATACAGCCGTTCACTTCCGATTTTCGCGGATTCATTTTCCAGGATGTACCAGTCGGAATTCGTCTGTTTGGCATTCGCGACAACAATCAGATTCAATACAATCTTGGACTTTTCCGTCGCATGGAAAAGGACACCAATAGCGGCTTGAATGATCTAAACCAAGTGCCGCGCCGCGACTACCTTTTGGTGGCCAATATTTACAAGCAGGATTTTCCGGTCCACGGTCACACGATTCAAGGCACCATTATTCACAATATCAACCGTGAATCGGGGCCCGATTACTATGACAACAATGGATTCTTGGTTCGCCCTGCTGTCGTCGGCGATGTTCGTCCACACAACTATCACGTGACGTATCTTGGCGTGAACGGCGACGGGCACTTTGGCGTGTGGAATCTAACCTCCTCCCTTTATGCGGCGCTCGGCGTCGATGATCGCAATCCGATCGCGCAAAAACGTCAAACTATCCGCGCTGGATTTGCGGCGGCAGAATTATCACGTGATTTTTCGTGGCTGCGGGTGCGCGCCAACGCGTTGATCGCGAGCGGGGACAAGAACCCATTTGATGGCAAAGCCACCGGCTTTGATGCGATTTTCGAGAACCCGCAATTTGCAGGCGCAGACACCAGCTTTTTCATTCGCCAGGCGGTGCCGCTCATTGGCGGTGGCGGCGTGGCATTGTCGGGCCGCAATGGGGTGTTGCCTTCGTTGCGCTCTTCGAAGGATCAGGGCCAATCAAATTTCGTCAACCCAGGACTCACCTTGTTTGGTATCGGTGCCGATGCAGACCTGATGCCCGAGGTGAGAGTGCTGGCTAATATTTCCAAGCTCAATTTCGTGAACACGTCAGTCTTGGGTGTGTTGCGCAATCAAGCGCCACCGTCTAAGGACCTTGGTATCGATGTTTCCATGGGCATTCAGTACCGCCCATTCATGTCACAAAATATTGTGCTCAATGCTTCAGCCGCTGCGTTGCTTCCTGGCAAGGGCCTCAAACAGCTTTACGAGGAAAACAAACGCGGTCCGCAGTATTCGATCCTCATGAATTTGTTGCTGACTTATTAACATGACCCCATACATAAAAACTAAAAACTCCAGCACCAGCGCGGCTTTTAGCGGCATTCTGCTCGGAGTGGCGCGCCTGTGCTTAACTTCAGCTTTTGGGTGCTCAGTGTTTGGGATTTCGGCAATTGCCTTGGCGTCGGATCACCCCAAAGCAGTTGATGTCAAATATACGAGTCATCCAGCGGCGCCTGAGCGGCAGACCGTCAAGGATGCAGACAAGAAGTCACTCGGTTGTGTGTCCTGTCACACCGGTACCGATCGTCACACCATGCATGCCAATCCAGGCGTCGTACTGGGCTGTACCGACTGCCATGGTGGCGATGTCGCGGTATTGAAGCCAAGGGACGCCGAATACAAAGGCAAGGACAATGCACTTTATGTAATGGCAATGTCGCGTGCGCATATCAGCCCGCGCTTCCCGGCTGTCTGGCACACGCCGGATTCTGCCAATCCCAAAGGCTCCTACGCAAAGCTGAATCAGGAGTCGAAAGAATTTATTCGCTTTATTAATCCCGGTGATTTGCGCGTCGCGCGCGACGCTTGCGGTGCCTGCCATCTGGAAACGGTGCAACGCGTAGAGCGTAGCCTGATGGCCACCAGTGCCATGCTCTGGGGTGGCGCCGCATACAACAACGGCATACTTCCGTTCAAGCGCTATATTCTCGGCGAGGCCTATACCGCCGACAGCATTGGCGCGCTTATCAAGAATCCAGTGCCGGTCAATGAGCATATGACGCAGATGGGCATATTGCCCTCACTTGCCCCGCTGCCCGCCTGGGAGACGGTTCCACCTGGTGATATTTTCCGGGTGTTTGAGCGCGGCGGCAGGGTAATCAACAGCGGCTTCCCGGAAGTTGGAATCCCCAACAGCACGGGTGCTTTGCAGAGACTCGACGAGCCGGGCAGACCAGACATCAAGCAGTCCAATCGCGGACCAGCCACCGGTCAGCGCATCGCGGTGCCGGTCATCAATATCACTAAAACGCGCTTGAACGACCCGCACCTCTGGTTCCTGGGGACTAATGAACAACCGGGAGACTATCGCTCCTCCGGTTGCACCGCCTGCCATACGGTTTATGCCAATGACCGTGACCCCTCGCGCTCCGGTGTGTACGCCAAATTCGGACACGAAGGCAAAACCCAGACCGTTGACCCGACGATTTCAAAAGACAAGTCCGGTCATCCCATCAAGCACGAATTTACGCGGGCAATTCCGTCGTCCCAGTGCATGGTCTGCCACATGCACCAGCCTAATATCTTCGTGAATAGCTTTTATGGCGCCACCATGTGGGACTACGAGTCCGACGCGCCATCGATGTGGCCGAAGAAGCAAAAATACCCGACGGCAGCCGAGATTCGCGAAATCCAGAGCCGAAACCCAGAAGAGGCGGCGACGCGCGGCCTGTGGGGCGATCCCGAGTTTTCAAAGAAGGTTTCAGAGCTCAACCCGACGCTCAAAGATACCCAGTTCGCCGACTATCACGGTCATGGATGGAATTTCCGATACATCTTCAAGCGTGATCGCAAAGGTACTCTGCTCGACAAGGACAACAAACCGGTTGCCGATACCGATCCCAAAAAATTCGACAAGGCCGTGCACTTGACATCGATTCATCTGGATAAGGGAATGCATTGTGTTGATTGCCATTTCGCGCAGGATGCGCATGGCAATGGGCACATCTACGGTGAAGTCGCTGCCGCAGTGGAAATCGATTGCTCGGATTGTCACGGTACTGCGGATAAGTACCCGACGCTACAAACCAGTGGGCCAGCCGCACAACCCGGTGGACGCGATCTGTTGACGCTTCGCACGCAGGACGGACGCAAGCGTTTCGAGTGGAAAGAAGGCAAGCTCTATCAGCGGTCAGCGCTTGATCCGAAACTCGAGTGGGAAATGAGTCTCGTGAAAGACAGCGTGACGCCGGGAAATCCGAAGTACAACGAAAAAGCAGCGCGCGCCAAATTGATGTTCGCTGGCCAGGATGGCCGCGATGGCAAATGGGGGCCGCCAGACCCGAACAGCAAGACCGAATACGCGCACTCTAACGACAAGATGACGTGCTACACCTGCCACCTCTCCTGGACCACTTCCTGCGCGGGTTGCCACTTGCCGATTCAGGCAAACTGGAAAACGGATCGCCTACACTATGAGGGCGGTGAGTCGCGTAACTACGCCAGCTACAATCCGCAAGTTGCGCGTGACGACATGTTCCAGCTTGGCAAGCACGGCCCGGTCAAAGGCGGTCGTGTTGCGCCAGTTCGCTCCAGTTCAGCATTGATCCTCAGTTCGATGAACTCAAACCGCGAGAGAATCTATATCCAGCAGCCGCCAATGGCAGCAAGTGGTTTCTCTTCACAGGCATTTGCGCCGCACTATCCGCACACCGAGCGCAAGACCGAAACAAAAACCTGCACAGATTGTCACTTGAGTCAGGCCAACGACAACAATGCGATCATGGCCCAGTTGCTGTTGCAGGGAACCAATTTCGTCAATTTCGTTGGTTTCAATGCGTGGGTAGGCTCGGCCAAAAACGTCGAAGCGGTCCAAGTCACGGAATGGGAGGAGCCCCAGGCGGTAATCGGCAGCTATCTGCAAAAGTATGCCTACCCCGACTGGTTCGCAGATCACCAAAAACGAGGCATGGAATTGCCGGACGCGCACAATCATTCAACAGTGGGTGCGGCACGTTGCCTGGCGCTACGCGGCGAATACTTGTTTGTCGCTGAAGGTGCCGGCGGGTTCCGCGTCTACGATGTGGCCAATATCGCCAATAAAGGTATTTCCCAGCGCATTATTACCGCGCCGTATTCGCCGCTCGGCCACGACGCGCACGTCCCCAGCAAGAACGCGACGTGCATGGCATTGCCCACCAATCAGCCGATCGCACCTACACGCAACGTGGGTGACCTGATGCGCGTGACGAACCAGGAGCAGGCGTTTCATGCGATTTACAACTACGCTTTCGTGGTCGACGCCGAAGAGGGGCTTATTGTTACCAACGTCAACACGTTTGCTGACGGCGAGCCGCGCAATAACTTCCTCACGCGTGCCGTTACCTGGAATGAAGGCAATGCACTGAAAGGCGCAAGGCATATTACCTTGGGTGGCAACTACGCCTATATCGCCACCGACGCCGGCCTCGTTATCCTCAATATCGAAGACCCGCTGAAGCCGAAAGTAGCCGCAAAATTGCCGGTCAGGGATATGCGCGCATCTGCATTGCAGTTCCGCTATCTTTTCGTGACCTCAGCTGATGGCATGCAGGT
>JBDTPE010000102.1:0-7755 GCA_039932875.1 Betaproteobacteria bacterium
TGCCTGCCATAAACGCGTCGAAGATGGCGATTCTTCTGGCGTCTGTGACTGCCGGCGCGCTTGGCTACCTTTGGATTCGGTTGCTATGCAAACCTGAAAAGTAGCAGCAAACAGACGAGTCTGCGTTGAAGTCAATCGATTTTGATTTACTCGGCGCCCAACTAAATTACCAACGCCAGCATTGGCGATTATTTTCAAACATAGTCGACCGGAAAGCCGCGCCAATGCTGGGGTTTGTCTATTGCGGTGAAGTAACGGCAGCCGGGGCTGCGATGGCACCAGACCGTTTGATGGGTGGATCGGGATGCCAACCTAGCACCGCCAACAGGACAAAAAAACCGATGACATAGGCCACAGCTATGTGCCAGCCGTGCCGCAGCCAATTGCCAACCGATCTCGCCTCGGGATACATGCTGGCCAGCGCCACACCGGACGACGAGCCGAACCAGACCATTGATCCGCCGAAGCCCACAGCATAGGCAAGAAAACCCCAGTCGTAGCCGCCCTGCTTGATGGCAAGTGCCGTGAGCGGGATATTGTCGAAGACGGCCGAGACAAAGCCCAGTCCAAGCGCGCTTGTCCATGAAGCCACCGGCAGTTGTTCGACGGGCATCATCGACGCGCAGGTCACCAACGACAGAAGGAAGATCGCCCCCTTGCCGGCGCTCGGCAAGACTTCCCAGTCTGGTCGGCGCAAAGGCAATGAAATTAAGATGGCCACCCAAACTGCTACGCCGATAAATGGAAAGTGATCGGCCAAGTGGTTAAACTTTACATTGACAGTTACGTTGGTGCCGACTCCGAGCACCAGGATAAATGCAACGATGCCGATTCGGGCCCAGTCGACACGCGTATGTGCATTTGAGTTCTTGATAATCGGCGAGTACTTGTGCTGCTGGAACGATGCTGGAATTCCGAATATGAAAAGCGCCACGACGGCAGCTATGTAGGCTTCCAGCACATGCAAGGGATTCACGCCTGAAATCCACAGCATGGTCGTCGTGGTGTCACCAACAACACTACCCGCTCCCCCCGCATTGGATGCGGCAACGATAGCCGCGAGATAGCCTATGTGAACCTTTGCGCGGAATAGTTGGTGCGCCATTGCGCCACCGATCAACGCCGCAGCGATATTGTCGAGAAACCCGGACAACACGAACACCATGACCAGCAGGACAAAGGCACCCTTCCAATCGTTAGGCAAGTATTTTGGCAGCACCACAGGAAGGTGGCTTTTTTCGAAGTGCCTCGACAGCAGCGCAAAGCCCATCAACAGACAGAGCAGGTTAACGATGATTACCCACTCATGGCCCATGTGAGATGCCCAGCCTGAAACTCCGGGGCCGAATTTGAATCCGGTGAAAAATATTTTGTAAAGCGATATTGTGACAACGCCGAACAACGCAACACGCAGTGTATGGGCGTGGAAAAGAGCGACGCCAAGCAACGTTATCCCGAACAAAATGAAATCAACGGGGATACCTGCCAGCTTGATTAACGCCGGGGTGAAGGCGATTGGTATGCTGCCTTGTGCCAAAACTGCCTGCGACAGGCATAGCGTTGCCAAAATGGCCAGGATGCGGAAGGCGAAAATAATGGATAGGAATCGACGCATATGGGGCATTGTTTTTCAGAATGACTTAGTTTGTAATTGGTGACGCTTGCAGGCGGATGGGATCGTAGTAAACGACCTTCAGCCGAGACGAACTAAATCGCCCGACCCGCGAAAAGGCAATTTTTCTGAACTGACCGATCAGTTGACTACACCTCGGCGCATGCAGGCAGCGTAAGCGTGAGCCAAAAGCCGTCCATCCCACGTTACTTTATTCGCCGTTTCTGGTAATCCTCTTCAATCGTGTCCTTGAAAAAACTTCCGATCATAGCTGCGCTGGAAAACCGACGCCACACTTCGGCTGAAACATTCGCATACTCATAGGTGCCGGATGACTGTTCAATCACCAGCACCCGCCGCTTCTCGTCATAGCCGATAGCGCGCAGATTCGCAGCGCTGACTCTTTTCATTTCCATCTATGTGCCCTAGCCTCGCGCCAGCACCATGCTCATGGCGAGTACGATGAAAAGACTGACTTCCACTAGTATCGCCCGCCAGGCGCGGCTATAGGCTTTGTATTTGTTTGTCGCGATATTTGACACCAGGTAGATCTGGCGGGCTAAATCTTCAAATAGTTGTGTCATCGTGATATTGCTTAATTCCTCGACGAAGTCTTCGGGTTTGATGCGCCGGGCGATGTCACCAAAAAAAATCAGCCCGACGTTGGCATCCGCTGTGAAATCATTCTTGCGCGCAAACAAGGTAGACAGGGCAAAAAAATAGAATGTTCCAGAGGCCAGAATGAAGACAGCAAGCAGCCCGAATTGAAGCGGACCAATACGGCTGATCTTATCTATATTGGCAGCGACATAAGACACCAGCAACGTGGACATCACAATCAACAAATAAATCTTTTGATCCGCTGAACGAATCAGGTCCTGATTGAGATTGAGCACCCTCCAGGCCTGATCCAGCCGCAAATTCATGTCGCCGGGATTGCGCGTTGGTATCGCCACGCGCTCCAACTCCTTGCTTGAAAAGGTACTCGTCATCAGTGGATCGACGTTCACCTCTGCTCGTCTCCAAAGGCCGCTTGAATTTGTGTCATCACCTCTGGAGTCAGCTGAGCCACCACTGCCAGCGATTTCATATTCTCGCCGACTTGTTCGATGCGCGAAGCGCCAGTGATCACCGTGGACACATTCGGATTCTTCAGGCACCACGCAATCGCAAGTTGCGCTGTCGTGCAGCCAATCTCCCGCGCAATCACGCCAAGTTTGGCAACGATGGCATTCTTTGCCGGATCGAGCAGGCTCTCATGCATCCATGCCATGCTCTTCAAGCTGCCGCGGCTATCGGCAGGCACGCCTTTGGCGTATTTGCCTGTCAACAGCCCGGAAGCCAATGGACTCCAGATAGTCGTGCCCAAACCGATTTCCGAATACAGCCGTGCATACTCGCGCTCTACCTTTCTGCGGTTGAACAAATTGTATTCAGGCTGCTCAACGATGGGCTTATGCAAATGATGCTTGTCTGCTATCTGCCACGCCCCCATGATGTCGGCCGCGCCCCACTCAGAGGTACCCCAGTAGTTCGCCTTGCCCCGCGCCACCATGTCGTGCATCGCAAACACGGTTTCTTCCAGCGGCGTATGCGGATCAGGTCGATGGCAATAGGCAATGTCCACATAGTCGAGCTGAAGCCTCTTTAGCGAGGCATCGATGGCCTGCATCAGATACTTGCGGTTAAGCGTATTTTTCTCATTTACGCCGTCGCCAAATTTTGGCGGCAGGCCCCAAAAAAACTTGGTGGAAACGACATAGGTCAGGCGGTCCCAAGCGAGTTTTTTCAACGCCTGACCCATCAACTCCTCCGATTTGCCACTCGCATAAACCTCGGCGTTATCAAAGAAATTCACTCCATGGTCGCGCGCCGCAGCCATCAAATTGAGCGCCGCTGATTCATCGAGTTGATTGCCGTATGTCACCCAACTGCCAAAAGACAGGGCGGAAACACGCAGTCCAGCGCGCCCGAGTCGTCGATATTCCATATTCATTTGTCCTTCTCGTTATCAATATCCTCATACGGATTGGCGACGATTACCCGAGTGCGTTTCGGTCCGGCTGCGAAACTTTCGAGTTGAACCAATACTGGAAACAGCGCTTCTAATCTGGTGCGCGCCTCAGCCTCGCTGGCAAATAACAGTGGCGAGCCGTTGTCCGCATTGACATCGTGCCAGATCGTTGTGTTGGCATCATCATCCTGAACCTGTAGTTTATAACTTGGCATGGCTGCACCGGGGGAAGGGAATCGTTCAAAGATAACACGTCGGTCGACCTGAGTGATTTCTTTGGACTTCAGGTTTAATAGTTTGCTTGCAGGTCCATCGGTGTAAGCGGTGGTGACAGGAGATTTCCCTGTACTTGTTCGCAGCCAGCGGCCGTCAAAAATTCCAACTGTGCGACATATTCCACACCTTCTGCAACCACGCGTAGTCCTAGGCTCTTTGCGAGGCTGATGATGCCGCGCGTGATCGCTGCATCATCCGGGTCGGTGGTGATATCCCGCACAAAAGACTGGTCAATTTTCAGCTTGGCGATATCGAATCGCTTGAGGTATCCAAGGTTTGAGTAGCCGGTACCAAAGTCGTCAACCACCAGACGAAAGCCATTTGCACCCAGCGCATAGAGCGTGCTCATGGTGATATCGCCTTCGCTTACCAGGGCAGTCTCGGTCAGTTCGATTTCCACATCACTGGCGATGAGCCCATTTTCCCGAACCGTTTCAAGCAGCACATTCACCAATCGCTGACTCTTGAACTGTATTGCTGATACATTGATGGTCACCGGAAAATGATCCAGCCCGGCTTCTCGCCAGCGGCGAAGTTGACCAATTGCCTCTCTGGCGACCCACTCACCGATCGCCACGATCAGGCCGGTTTCTTCCGCAACCGGAATGAACTTGATGGGTGCGACATTGCCGAGACTCTCGCTTTGCCAGCGTATCAGCGCCTCGACGCCCACAAGTCGCCGCTCCGGCAGGTGAAAAATTGGCTGGTATACAAGACTGAATTCGTTGCGCGGCAAAGCGCGGCGCAACGCGTTTTCAATCGAGAGCCTCTCCATGACCCTGTCGTTCATCTCAGCGCGGAAAAAACTGAACTGATTGCGCCCTTCGGCCTTGGAGTGGTACATGGCCAAATCTGCGTTCTTGACGAGATGCTCAAGGTCCTTCCCATCATCGGGCCAGATGGTGATGCCGATCGACGGCGTGACGGTGAGTTCATGCCCGGAAACCAGGTAAGGCTTGGAGAGGCTTTCAACAATTACATCGGTAATGCCCGCCAGGTCATTGATTTCACCGACACCGGGTAGCAGTACGATAAATTCATCGCCGCCATGGCGCGATACCGTATCGGTCGTGCGCATCGCCTTGGTGAGACGGGCCGCTGTCTCGATCAGAATGAGATCACCGACATGATGACCAAGCGAATCATTGACGTTCTTGAAGCGGTCCAGATCGATGAACATGAGGGAGATCGCGCTGCTATTGTCGCCGGGATTTGCCACGTTGCGACCGGCTTGACGGACCGCAAAATCAAATCGTGAGGATAGAAGCAAGCGATTCGGCAGCCCTGTCAGGAAATCGTATTCCGCCAAATCCCTGATTCGCTCCTCGGCGCGCTTCTTTTCAGTAATGTCGCTGCCCACACCCCGATAACCGGCAAATTCCCCATTGGCATTAAATATCGGGTCGCCGGAAACGCTACCCCAGAAAATATCAC
Organism: Betaproteobacteria bacterium; assembly: GCA_039932875.1. Lineage (GTDB taxonomy): Bacteria > Pseudomonadota > Gammaproteobacteria > Burkholderiales > Usitatibacteraceae > UKL13-2. The sequence goes on from JBDTPE010000102.1 coordinate 5,337, forward strand.
CGTCAGGTTTGTTGTACGCATACTGAAAATCACGAAACGGCTCATGCGCTTCGACTTTTCGTCGGTGCTCATCCATCTGCTCGCGCGTAATGCCGATATACGGAATGTCCCAGCGAGAATGGCCATAACGTTCGACCGGGTCAACGCCGGTGGAACGCCGCATGCCACCTGAAATATGTTTGAACTGGTAGTGATCGTCCTGCTCCCAATACCAGTCTGATGACATTTCGAGCAGACTGGTGAGGCGCAACTCACTCTGCGCAAGTTTTTCTTCTGCCCGCTTTCGAGCTGTGATGTCAAGCCGAAAACCGATCACGCCACCGTCTGCCGTTTTGCGGTCAGAGACCAATAGCCAAATATCGTCTCCAAGCAAATATTCATAGTCACCCTCGTCGGGATCGAGGTGCTTCTCGACCCGCGTACGGACGTAATTCTCCTCATCAAGCTTGGTACGATGCTCGAATCCACGCTGGTAGAATGCGCGCGCGATATCTGCATAGCGTGTGCCTGGCGTCAGCAGGTCGGCGACTTCCTTGTAGATTTCGCGAAAGCGCCGGTTGCAAAACACGATGCGATCATCTGTGCCGTACAACACCACGCCGGACTCGAGATGCTCGCACGCTTCAACGATGCGATTGAGATTGCCCTCGGCCTCGGCAAGCTGCGATTGCAGGCGCTCGATCAGCGGACGTTCAGCGAACTCAGCCATAGTCAGCGTTCTCTTGACGGAACTTACTTGCGATATTCCGCGACTTCCTCTTTGAGCGCGATCCACCATACCTTGCCGGTTTCGGCATGTTTGCCGCATGGCGTGACGGTCGAGAAACCGGGATACTTCTTGCCGAGGTTGTTGGGGTCGTCGCGGCGCGTACGGGGCGGTGCGACCAGGCCTTTTTCATCCGACATCAGCGGAAACAGCCAACACCCCATGGGCTTGTATTTCCATTTATGCACGCCCTGTTTTACCGCCAAGGTCTGCAACGAACATTTGCCGTCGGCTTCGGTAAATACGCAACGCGTGTTCGTGAAGTGTTCGGGCTTGTTGCGGTAAATGTGTTTACGAATATTGGTTTGCGGGCCGGTCTCGCCTTGCCATTCGCCGTCGACAATGTACTTTTTTGGCAGATGCGCAAAATGTTCCGGGTACTTGCTGACCACCTTGTGAATCAGCTTGACCTCGTCATCGCGCAAGAAAGCACCGTCGCTGCAGCAAATACCTTCACAGACGTTGATGTCGCAATAATGCAGCTTGGTGTGCTTTTTGGGTTTGGTCGTGCCAGCAGTACTCATTGTGTCAATTCCCTGATATCAAAATTACCACCATTGGTAAGCTTTCCATTCGTGATCAACGCAACGATTTCCCTCGCCACGTCGTGCGCATCGCGCAATACGCCCTCGGCTTTCATCGCTCTGAATCTTGCCACATCCGGAAACGCGCTTTCGGTTGTTTCGCGAATCAATCCCTGCATCGCCGTGTCGACCACGCCCGGCGCCAGGGAACATATCGACAGCGACTGATCACTGGATGCCGCTTCGAGCGCCGCAACCCGCGTGGCCATCTCCAAGGCGGCCTTGGCAGCGCAATAGGCTGACCAGCCGGCAATTGCGCGTTTGGCTGCACCAGAGGAAATGTTGACGATCAGACGTTGCCTAGCGTTTTCACGCAGCGAATTGGCGAACAGCCGAGAGAGAATCATAGGGGCAGCCACGTTGACCATCAGATTATGCCCAGTATCGGCCGCACTGATTTGGTCAAACGCGCCGACTGGTGAAACGACTCCTGCATTGTTGATCAGCACGGCCTGCTCGAATTGCCGATTGCGCGCATGGACAATCGCTTCGGCAAAAGCCGGTTCAATTGCCGCCAGCTCACTCACGTCCAATCGGATGTTCAACGGCGACGCGATCGTGGTCGGGCTGCGCGAAAGCGTAATGACGAGATTGTTTGCGTCCGTCGCTAGCACGTCGCGCAATGCCGCACCGATGCCCTTGGTTGACCCCGTGACTATTGCCAAATTCATGTGATTTACCCTTCTTTTTCAGTCGCTCAGCCAGACAGCGAGAGCGGCACCAATGCCCGACTCGACCAGGTCAGCCAGTCCGTTGCTTGTAGAGATGTTACCGAGCCACGCGTTTTGATTGTGGTTCACTTGCTGCAAACTCTGAAGGGCACGCGTGCGACGCGCATTGGCTTCGGTGGCCATAATCGCATCGCCGAGGCGGCTTGGATCGAACGATTTGCGCTGCATTTCCTTCGCTTGCAGGGCCACCAGCGCCTTTTCGACCGCAACCTCGTCGAGCACCGAAATGGCGGCACCACAATGTACGCACGCGCTATCCTTTTCGAGATTGATTGGACCACCACAACTGGAGCAACGAATCTGTTTCACCTTGACCGACAAAGCAGAAATCTCATGCG
>JBDTPE010000103.1:0-7698 GCA_039932875.1 Betaproteobacteria bacterium
GAAGCCGTCCATATTGCCCACCCGCATGTTGGCGACCATCTGTGGCGGCGGCACCACGATGTTTTTTACGTCCCTAAATGGATCGATGCCGTAAGTTGCCAACCAGTAGTAGAGCCACATGGCATGGGTGCCAGTCGGGAATGTTTGTGCGAAGGTGTATTCAGCCTTGTTCTTGTCGATATAGGACTTCAGCTCGGCACCGGTCTTGACGCCCTTTTCTGAAAATTTGTTGGCGAGGGTTATGGCCTGACCGTTGTTATTGATACTCATCAGTACGGCCATGTCCTTTTTCGGGCCGCCAATGCCCATGTGCACACCGTAAATCAGGCCATAAAGAACATGCGCGGCATCGAGCTCACCGTTGACCAGTTTGTCGCGCACGCTGGCCCACGAAGCTTCTTTCGATGGCGTGATTTTGATGCCGTATTTCTCGTCGAATTTCATCACTGACGCGATAACGACGGATGCACAGTCAGTGAGCGGGATGAAGCCAATTTTCACTTCCTTCTTTTCCGGTGCGTCGGAGCCGGCCGCCCACGCTGCGGAGCGCACACCTGGAGGGACGATGGCCATCAGCGCGGCTCCGCTGAAGACGCCACCTGTGGCGCGGATGAAGTCGCGACGGGACGGCAGCGCCGCCGAAGTTCCGTTAGCTGTGGCAACAAGATTCGCATCGCTGGTTGATTCATGATCCATCCTGACTCTCCAAATGTTGAACAAGATAAAAGCGCAATAAAAAAGCGTCCAAGCTGAAATACCTGCCCCGCGCTGCGATGATTCGCGCGCGCTGACAAACATTCCTGCTTGGACGCCGTTGTCCGTTTTGCGCATCTGCTTTGATGCGCACTCCTAACCTGTTCAGCAAGTTCGGTGCCAGCGCCCTGAATCGCGCTAGCACATTGATCTGAATAGATAATTTAGTAGTACCGTCGAGATCAAGATCTAAGTCAACAGCAGTCCCGCACCAAAAACGTGGTGCATCCATGTTGCGATGCACCATTACGGCTCGGACGCGAGTTGCCGGATGGCTAACCGATAAAGCTCTCCATTTCGATCACCCGTGTCGCCGCATCGGCCATCTTGATGCCGCGATCCATCGCGAAGCGGCGAAGCATTTGGAATGCTTCATCCTCGGGTATGTTTTTCTGCTTCATCAGGATGCCCTTGGCGCGTTCAACTTCCTTGCGCCCTGCGAGCTGCGTCTTGGCGTCGGCGAGCTCCTGCTTTAGCGTTTGCTCGGCGGCGAACCTCTCCACTGCCACTTCAAGAATGGGCTGCAACCTTGCTTCGGAGAGGCCGTCCACCACATAGGCCGATACACCTGCGCGAATGGCTGCGCGAATGGTTTCGCTGCTGCGGTCGCCCGAGAACATGACGATGGGATGTGGGCGATCACGCGAGACGAACGCGAGACTTTCTAGTGAATCGCGCGCCGGTGATTCGGTATCGATGATGATCACATCGGGAGAGATAGCGACGACAGCATCGTAGATTTCCAGCGGCGACGCCAGAAGCGACACCACTTTACAGCCGTTGGCTTCCAGCGCAGCACGCACGTCGGCCGCGCGGTCGGGATCTTCATCGACCAGCATGACTTTCAGGCAAGGTGGGCTTCGGGTCTTCATACTGTGGGTATAAGCAAGCCGCGTACCACGCATTCGGCTTGCTATCATCCATTCATGACGATATCCAACGCAAAGTCCGCCCTGCTTCTGTTCGCGCACGGCTCATCCGACCCGGGATGGGCTGCCCCTTTTGACAAGCTTAAGGTTGAAATTCAGTCCCGCGACCCCGAACGCATCGTCGAACTCGCTTATCTCGAACGCATGCAACCATCGTTTGAAGCAGCAGTAGCGACGCTACAAGCGCATGGCGTCAAGGCAATTACTATCGCGCCGATTTTTCTTGCCATCGGTGGGCATATGCGTAACGACCTGCCGAAACTGATTGAAGAAACGCAGTTAAAGACCGGCATCGCTTTTCGGGTGTTGCCGGCGCTCGGCGAGGTAGAGATGTTGCTGGGCGCAATCGCCGACTGGGTAATAGACGCCGCGAAACAGACGTAAAAAAGCCCGCTTCACGCGGGCTTTTTTAATTTCATGCTGCTTGAATTACTTGCCTTGCCATGGCGTTTTACCGGCCGGCTTGGCGAATGGCTTGCCGGATCCACTCTTGCCAAAGCCGCTGAATCCACCGGGGCGCTTGGCATCATTGCTGCGGCCAGGCGCGCGTCCGCCTGGGCGTGAACCCGGGTGCGATGGCTTGGAGAATACGCGTGCCTTTGGCTCCAGCCCCTCGATAACGCTGACCGGAATCGCCTGCGACGTAAAGCGCTCGATGAGTTTGACCTGGAAGTGTTCACGCACGTTAGCCAGGCTGATGGCAATGCCATTCTTGCCGGCACGGCCGGTACGGCCGATACGATGCACATAGTCTTCGGCTGCGCGTGGCAGATCGTAATTGATGACGTGTGAAATGCCTTGAACGTCGATGCCGCGTGCGGCAACGTCGGTTGCGACCAGTACCCGCAAGCCACCTTTGCGTAGCGATTGCAGCGTCCGGGTACGGGCACCTTGCTTCATGTCACCATGCAATGCGGCGACCGAAAAGCCTTGCTCATTCAGACTGCTAGCCAAATCATCAGCAGCACGTTTGGTGGCGGTGAATACGATGGCCTGATTCATGTCGGCATCGCGTAGCAGATGGTCGAGCAGGCGATTCTTGTGGCCCATGTCGTCAGCGAAGTGCAAACGCTGTTCAATGTTTTCATGACGCGCTTGCTGGCTGTCGACGGCGATACGCACCGGGTCCTTCAGCATTGTCGTTGCCAAGCGGACAATATTTTGCTCAAGCGTTGCCGAGAACAACAGGGTTTGACGAGTCGCCGGGCATTTCGAGACGATGGCTTCCAGATCGTCCTTGAAGCCCATGTCGAGCATCCGATCGGCTTCGTCGAGCACTAGCAATTGCAAACGCGACAGATCGACACGGCCTGACTGCATTTGATCAAGCAGGCGGCCTGGTGTGGCGACAAGAATGTCGACGCCGCTTTTCAACAGACGATTCTGCACCGGATACGGCATGCCGCCGACGATGGAAATGGTCTTTACCTTCTTCATGTTGCGGCCGTAGGTTTCAGCGGCCTTGGTGACCTGCATCGACAGTTCACGCGTTGGTGTGAGGACGAGCACACGCGGGCCACGACCAACAACAGGATGCGCTTCGGTCAACAACTGCAACGCTGGCAGCATGAAGGCAGCGGTTTTACCGCTACCCGTTTGCGAGGAGACCATCAGGTCACGTCCGGCCAGCGCTTCGGGAATCGCCTGCGCTTGCACAGCGGTTGGGTCAGTGTAACCGGCAGCGGCGATTGCCGCGTTAATCGGGGCAGCCAGTCCTAAGGATTCAAATTTCATTTTTTCAGTTTTCCCGCGCAGCCATTCCGGTGGACGCGCTTCATATGCAATTGCATTGATTACGAAAAGAGGCACGCCGTCCGTCATCGGAAACAGCAGAACACACTACGCGATCGAATGAACGAAGGGACGCAGAAGTCGGCAGGCCAAAACACCGGCACTAACCGAATCGCAATCCTTGAGGAAAAACCGGAGGCTGAAGAAAAACCGAGGGTTGTCAGCAGGAACGCTACAGGAAGATTTATTGCTTTCTTCCGAGGAGGTCAGAGACGATGAACATTTGCGATACAAGGTAATTGCGTGTTGCTGCAGTTAACTTATTGCATCGCACAAGCCGGATTGTACGCAAGTAACCCATGATTCTCAAGGACTTTTTGTAAAATTGTGATGCGCTGCGGCACATTTCGAAGCAGTGCACCATATCAGGTGAGATAATTCGCGCCTTTCTTATTCGCCTTGGGCTCTGCGCCATTCGTGCCACACGAGCCGATCATTATGAGCACCACACTAGCCACTGAAATCAAACGCCGCCGCACCTTCGCGATCATCTCGCATCCGGACGCGGGTAAAACCACGCTGACCGAAAAGCTGCTGCTGTTCGCAGGCGCCATTCAGATTGCCGGTAGCGTCAAGGCGCGCAAGGCGCGCCGCCATGCCACTTCCGACTGGATGGAGATTGAAAAGGAACGCGGCATTTCGGTGGCGAGTTCGGTGATGCAGATGGAGTATCGCGATTGCGTGATCAATCTGCTCGACACACCAGGCCACCAGGATTTCTCCGAAGACACCTATCGCGTGCTCACTGCAGTTGATGCCGCACTGATGGTGATCGATAGCGGCAAGGGTATCGAAGCGCAGACGTTGCGGTTGATCGAGGTCTGCCGCGCGCGCAATACGCCGATCCTCACCTTCATCAACAAGATGGATCGCGAGGGCATGCCTTCGCTGACGTTGATGGAAGACATCGAGCGCGTGCTGAAGATGGACATCGTGCCGTTCACTTGGCCGGTGGGCATGGGTCGCGAATTCCGCGGCGTGTATGACCTGCGGCTGGATCGCATGCGCATCTTCCAGTCTGGCGAAGATCGCAAGAATACCGAGGACGATGAAGTCCTCGACGGACTCGACAACCCGACTGCAGTTGCCCGCTATGGTGCCGAGTATGCGCAGGCGCAGAACGAGATTTCCCTACTGCGCGATGCAAGTCCGGCATTCGATCGCGATGCATTCTTGAATGCCAAACAATCGCCATTGTTCTTTGGTTCTGCTGTAAATAATTTTGGTGTGCGCGAAATTCTCGACGCATTGGTCGATCTGGCGCCGCCACCTGCACCGCGCGCGGCGTTGCAGCGTGTGGTGAATCCTGATGAAGCGGCTTTCTCAGGTGTGGTGTTCAAGATTCAGGCCAATATGGATCCCGCGCACCGTGACCGTATCGCCTTCCTGCGCGTCTGCTCGGGCCGCTTCGAGCGCGGCATGAAGTTGCGCGTGTCACGCACCGGCAAGGACATACGCCCTGGCACGGTGGTGTCATTCCTGTCGCAGCGACGCGAGTTGCTTGAAGAGGCTTATGCGGGCGACATCATCGGCATCCCCAATCACGGCACCCTGCGACTCGGCGACACACTATCTGAAGGCGAAAAACTGCAATTCACGGGGCTACCGTATTTTGCGCCTGAGAGTTTTCAGAATGTGGAGATCGCCGATCCGATGCGCAGCAAACAGCTACGCACCGGCCTGCAACAACTCGGCGAAGAAGGCGCGATTCAGGTATTCAAGCCGATGGGCGGTGGCAGCTTGCTGCTGGGCGCGGTCGGGACATTGCAGTTTGAGGTGGTGCTGCATCGGCTCAAATCCGAATATGGTGTCGACGCCAGGCTGGAACCGTCCCGCTATCGGCTCGCGCGCTGGATCACCTGCGACAACGCCACCACGCTGAAACGCTTCATCGACGCCAATGCGCATCGCATCGCGCACGACGTTGTGGAAGCGCCGGCGTTTCTTGCTGCTCACATGTCGGAATTGGATGTGGCGTCGGAGCGCTATCCTAGCGTGAAATTCCATGCGCTACGCGAGCATGCGGGGCATGTGTTTCAGACGGAGATGTAGCCCGCGTAATTTTTACAGAGTCCAGCATTGACGCACACGTTGGAACAAATGTGCCCGGCGAGACCCTTCAAATGGCGATCTGCGCAAAAATACTATCGAGACCGTTTCGCTCCGATATCGATTCGCGTGACATCCCGTGTCGATACCGGGGCACTAATCTTCAGATCTGTATCCAGTGACCACGGTAACGGCAAATTGTCTTGCACCACGAAAAGCGAATGTGGGCCGGCCACGACGCTAGAGAATTCAAACGATCCTAAGGCATCGGTTCGTGTGCTGAATTTTCCGTCCAGCAAGACCAGAACATTGGCGGCACCGTTTTCATTGCCATCGCGAATGCCATTGCCGTTGGCATCGAGGAACACGCTGCCTTCGATGCGGCCAGACCCACTCCCCGGTGCACCGCCCAACGGCATTGACGGCGTACCGGCGCGCATTCCGTAGCGCAACGTGAGAAAGACGCCGCGATCAGTTGGGCGTACGCGTAGGATCTCCGGCACGACTAGCGGACTATCGATGGCAATAGCTTCGATGAACGCTCCACGATTGACATAAAGCGACGCGCCAAGTGACCAGTCCCGGCTAATTTGCCAATCGACGCCGAGATTGGCGGAAAGTGAAGTGCCGGCGTCTGACACTGTGCCCCTGACGTTGCGCGCGCGAAAACTACCCTGAACAGAAACGCTATTGCTTAGCGAAGTACGACCGTTGATGCTGAATATGCCCGCAGTTGCCCGTAACCGTTGCTCGTCTGTTGATGCCGCCTTGGGCTGCAAGCGCTCCAAACTTAGCGAGCTCGACAGCGACAGACCGCTCTCGGTATAGAAGGAATGATCGACCGTGAGGGCTTGGCGTTTTTCACCGTTTTGTGTCGCTGATGCATCGACTTGCAGCCGCGACACGCCAAGCGAGTTCTGCCATTGCAAATAGCCGAACAGCGATTCGCCTGTGACGCCGAAACTCCTCGCCGCAAGTCCGCCCCCTGTGGACACTCCCGCACTCAGCAGGTGGCGCGCACTGGCACTGCCATACCATCCGCTAGGATTCTTGCCGCTGACGCTGCTGAACGATTCGACATTGGTCGACAGGTCCCAGCGCAACGATGTGTAATCGTACCGATAGCTTGCTCCCTGTAGGTCTGATGCCAGCGGGCGGTCGATCCAGCGCAGGCCATCGTTAAAACGAAAAACAGATGCCTGATGGCGGTTGCCTCCGTCGCGCCACGTGGCGTCCGCCCACAGACCGGTTGAATCGATACCGGCGCTTCTGGAGCTGATTGCACTCATTTGTAAATCAACACCGGAGAACGCTGCCCCATTGACCATGCTCAAATATACGGCGCTAGGGCTGATCCTCGTTCCTTCGTCTCCGACTGCCGCTGGCGCGACTTCTGGAGTTATGCTATTGCCTTGCGCGAAGGCGGCCGCGCCAGTCCACTGTCCAAATGTTGCCTGTGCAAATGCGCTACTCACGCGTCCGCCCAATCCTACGAATCGCGATTGCGGAAAGCCTTCAAAGCGGCCGGGTTCACCGGCGCTGGCGCCAAGCATCAGTCCGTTAGTCCCGGCATTGCGCCAGATCGTGGAGCCGCCGAGTACCTGCGGCGACGGCAACGTTAGTCTGCTGTTTCGTCGAGACATTTCGGGCACCACCAGATTGGTCGTGCCGAGGGCATTGTCTGCACGCCACCCGCCATCGAAAGGCAAGCCGGTTTGTCGTATGCTCCAGCTGGTCAGACCAGTGCTGCCACGCCCACCCAGCGAAAGTGCATGGATCGACAGCGCGCCAAAATTTGGCGCCTCCAGGAAGGCGTCGATCTGAATACCTTGCGTATCGGTGCGAAGATTTCCGGATGACGCCGAGGCATTTTGTGACGTCTGAAAATTACGCGTCAATTGCAACGAAATACCGCGAGGCCAACCTTGCGGATCGTATTCTGCAACTACTTCGTCAGCTGCGTCAGGCGATTGCAAACCCTCCATGACGCGATCTTCGTAGGGTCGTTTCTCAATGGTGACGGGCGAGGTGTCCGTTGCCGGGTTTTGCTGAGCGCGCGCGACCGTCGCTGTCACCAATCCGACAACCGCGAGAATGACAACTTGAAGCAGTGCGCTGCATTGGCGGTTCAGCCGCCAACGACTATCTGGGTTTGGTCGCCGGCGTGGTGACAATT